>JAYEHA010000339.1:0-10034 GCA_034659335.1 Bacillota bacterium | reverse complement strand
TTCATTGGTTAGGATTAAGAAAAATGAGGAAAGTAGTACTTTTCATTTTTATAGACAACTACCACCTCAAATTCAAAGTGAAAAATGGATTCACGTAATTGTAGAATCTATAACTATAAATTCTGAAGGAGATGAAGAATATAGTAAAAACGAATCTGATATTGAGCTTTATGGGAATTTTTTCCCATCTTGGTTTCATAATCCATATTATGATCCAAATGAAGCTGAGAATATGCTATCTTCACTAGAAACTGATCCTGAGGTTCTTAAAGAAAAATATAAATCAACAAAAGATGTTATGAGTGAATTATCAATTTTTAATGGAATGTTAGATAAATCAAATTTATTTAAATCAATTAATAATGGTCCTTTTGGAATTGAAGCGTCAGTAATTAATAATAAGTGGGAAGGTGAGCAAATACAAGAAATAGTATTTATTGATAATTTATTTACAGGAAGTATTGATACTTTTTATGTTGACGAAAATGGTGAACAATATGATATTGCAATAGAATTTACTTATGACTTTCAGTAAAAATCATATCAGATAGAAGGAGTTAATTCTTATTTTGATATTGCAAAATAATTTTAAATATTGCTTTTTTATATATAATTGTGGTATTATTAAGCAAATGTTAAATATATGTAATATTTAAAAGGGAGGATTCAAATGAAAAAAGTTTCATTATTATTAGTTCTGGTACTTATATTATCTTTAGCACTTAGTGCGTGTAGTGCACCAGAAGAAGAGGCTGCAGTAAGTGAAGTTATTAAATTTGGTGTTTTTGAGCCATTAACAGGTGCAAATGCTGCGGGTGGAGCAATGGAAATTGAGGGTATTGAAATAGCTCATGAATTGTATCCAGAAGTATTAGGGTTACCAATCGAAATAGTTGTTGTAGATAATAAATCTGATAAAGTTGAAGCTGCAAATGCTGCAACTAGATTAGTAGATAAAGATAAGGTAAATGCAATTATTGGTTCATGGGGATCATCTTTCTCTATGGCAGCTGGACCTGTTGTAATGGATGCAGAAATTCCTGCACTTGGAACATCTTGTACTAATCCATTAGTTACACTTGGAAATGATTATTACTTTAGAGTTACATTTATTGACTCTTTTCAAGGTGTTGTAATGGCTAATTATGCATTTAATGAATTAGGAGCTACAAAAGTTGCTATCGTTCAAGAAATATCTAATGATTATTCAGTAGGATTAGTAAAATTCTTTACAGATGAATTTAAAAGATTAACAGGGGATGAAGATTCAATTGTTTATGTAGCTAGTTATAATACTGGTGATCAAGATTTTACAGCACAACTTACAAATATTAAAACTAAAAATCCAGATGCAATATTTGCACCAGGTAATTATAGTGAGTCTGCAATGTTAATTAAGCAAGCTAAAGAATTAGATATTGAAACACCATTTTTAGGTGCTGACACTTGGGAAACACCTGAATTTATTGATATAGGAGGAGAAGCTGTAAATGGAACAGTTTTTTCAACTTTCTTTGATTCAAAAGTTCCTTTAACTCCAGAATCTGAAGTATTCTTAGATGCTTATAGAGAAAAATATGGTAAAGAGCCTGCTTCTGTAACTGCTTTAGCATATGATGCATATATTTTATTAGTAAATGCTGTTGAAAGAGCTGGAAGCGCTGATCCTAATGCAATTAGAGATGCTTTGGCTGAAACTAATGGATTTGATGGAGCTGCAGGAGTTATTTCTTTAGATAGTAATGGTGATGCAGTTAAGAATGCAGTTATTAAAACTATAACTGATGGTGAATTTGATTATTTAACTACAATTGCACCTAATTAAAAATTTTAAAAAAAAATAAAGTTTGCAGATGCTATAGATTAGCGTCTGCATACTTTTTGATTAATTTGGAGGATTCATATATGTCATATGAAATATTTTTTCAACATTTAAGTAATGGAATAGCATTAGGAAGTTTATATGCTCTTATTGCAATTGGATATACCATGGTATATGGAATTTTAAGACTTATTAACTTTGCTCATGGAGATATCTTTATGGTATCTACTTATATTATGTTTTATTGTGTAACAATGTTTTTTATGCCTTGGGGAGTTGCAGTTATTGTAGCAATTTTATTAACGGCAGCTTTAGGAATTTTTGTGGAGAGAATGGCTTATCGTCCATTAAGAAATTCACCGCGTATTTCTGTAATGATTTCTGCAATTGGAGCTTCATTTTTGATTGAAAATTTAGCCATTGTTGTATTTGGTGGAAGACCAAAAGCTTTTCCAATTCCAGAATTTTTTAATCATATAAGTCATATTGGCTCGGTATCAATTCCGAGGGCAAACTTTTTTATTCCTGTTATAACTTTTGTTGCACTTTTTATATTATTATATATTGTAAATAAAACTAAAACAGGTATGGCTATGCGTGCTGTATCTAAAGATTATGAAGCTGCAAGATTAATGGGAATTAATGTTGATAATATTATTTCTATTACTTTTGGAATAGGTTCAATGCTCGCAGCTGTTGGTGGTATAATGTGGGGTATTAAATATCCTAATTTGATTCCACTTTTAGGATTAATGCCAGGACTTAAAGCTTTTATTGCTGCTGTTATCGGTGGTATTGGAGATATAAAAGGTGCTGTTCTTGGTGGTTTTTTACTAGGGATGTCAGAGATAATGATTATTGCATTCTTACCTTCACTTACCGGATATCGTGATGCATTTGCGTTTATTTTATTGATAGCTATTTTATTATTTAAACCAGATGGTTTAATGGGTAAAAATGTTACGGAGAAGGTGTAAGTATGTTTAATAAAAAGAATTATATTAGAATGGCAATTATTCTTGTAGTAGTAATAATTTTAGCAATATTGAATAACATATTAGGAAGATATCAATTAAGAATCCTTAATTTAGCAGGAATATATATAATTTTAGGACTTAGTTTAAATATAATTAATGGTTTTACTGGTCTCTTTTCATTAGGACATGCTGGATTTATGGCGATAGGTGCATATACAAGTGCATTACTTACTATGTCACCTGCACAAAAGAGTGTAAACTTTTTTGTTAAACCAATAGTTCCTTTTTTAGCTAATGTTGAAATGTCTTTTTTACCAGCATTACTTATTGGTGGAATTGTTGCGGCTATAATAGGTGCTATATTAGCAGCACCAATATTAAGATTAAAAGATGATTATTTGGCAATTGCAACTTTAGGATTTGGAGAAATTATTCGTGTAATTTTTACAAATACACAGTCATTAACAAATGGAGCTTTAGGATTAAAAGGATTACCAAGTTATACAAATACTGGATATACTTGGGGAATTGCATTAGTATCAATAATGTTTATGTTTTCTCTTAGAAAGAGCAGTTATGGAAAAGCCTTTATGGCAATTCGTGAAGATGAAATTGCCGCTGAATCGATGGGAATAGATTTATTTAAACATAAGTTATTAGCATTTATAATGGGCTCTTTTTTTGCTGGAGTTGGTGGAGCATTACTTGCACATTTAATGGGTACAATTGATCCGCTTATGTTTAGATTCTTAATGACATTTAATATTTTATTAATCGTGGTATTAGGTGGTATAGGAAGTATTTCAGGAACTGTTATATCTGCAATAGTAGTTACAGTAGCTATGGAATGGTTAAGGTTCTTAGATGGACCAATTGATTTAGGGTTTATGGTTATTCATAGTGTTCCTGGTATGAGAATGGTTTTATTTTCATTATTATTGATGATTGTAATTTTATATTATCAACATGGACTTATGGGACGAGATGAAATAACGTTAGATAAGATTTTTAATAAATTTAAAAAGAAGGAGGCGTAGTCATGTCAATTTTAAGAACTGACTGTATAACAATGAAATTTGGCGGTTTGACTGCTGTTTCCGAATTGAATTTAAATATTCCAACGAATGGAATTGTAGGTTTAATTGGACCAAATGGTGCAGGTAAAACTACTATTTTCAATATGATTACTGGAGTATATACACCAACTACTGGGAATATAATATTTGATAAAAAAGATATTACTGGTATGAAATCACATATTATTACTAAAAATGGTATTGCTAGAACATTTCAAAATATAAGATTGTTTAAAGATTTAACAGTACTTGACAATGTTATGATTGCAAATCATTTAAGACTTGATTCAAATATAATATCTTCAATTTTAAGAACACCAGATTATAGAGCTAAAGAAGATCATATTTTAAAAAAATCATTACATTTATTAGATCAAATTGGATTATTAGAATATAAAGATGATAAAGCAACTTCATTACCATATGGGAAACAAAGAAAACTTGAGATTGCACGTGCACTTGCTACTGAACCAAAATTATTACTTTTAGATGAGCCTGCTGCAGGAATGAATCCTCAAGAGTCAATAGAGCTTATGGAATTTGTTAAAGAAATTAGAGATACTTTTGATTTAACGATTTTGATGATAGAACATCATATGCAAGTAATTATGGGTGTTTGTGAAAAAATATATGTACTTGATTATGGAGTAAATATTGCTGAGGGAAATCCTGAAGAAATTCAAAAAAATCCAAAAGTTATTGAAGCATATTTAGGGGTGGACGAATGATTAAAATTAATGATTTACATGTTTATTATGGTGGAATTCATGCTATTAAAGGAGTTTCAATAGAAGTTGAAAAAGGTAGTATTGTTAGTTTGATTGGCGCTAATGGTGCTGGTAAAAGTACGACTTTAAGAGCAGTAATGAGTTTAGAAAAACCTAAAGAAGGAACAATAACTTATAAAGAGAAAGATATCACATATGTAAAAACACGAGAATTAGTTAAAAATGGATTAGTTTTAGTGCCAGAAGGACGTAGAGTTTTTGTAAATTTAACAGTTGAAGAAAATCTTACTTTAGGAGCATATTTAAGAAAAGATAATGAAGAAGTAAAAAAAGATATCAAATGGGTATATGAACTTTTCCCTAGACTTCTTGAAAGACATGATCAATTAGCGGGTACTATGTCAGGTGGCGAACAGCAGATGTTAGCTGTTGCAAGAGCTTTAATGAGTAAACCAGAGCTTTTATTAATGGATGAGCCATCACTTGGTTTAGCTCCTTTAATAGTAAAAGATATTTTCAATATTATTAAAAAAATTAATTCTTTAGGTGTTACAATTCTTTTAATTGAGCAAAATGCAAAAGTTGCTTTAGAAATATCAGATTATGCATATGTAATGGAAACTGGTAAAATTGTATTAGAAGGAAAAGGAAAAGAATTATTAGAAGATGAAAATGTTAAAAAAGCATATTTAGGCGCTTAATAATATTGAATAATGAAAACCAGTTAAGTCATTTTAATAGAATGATTTAACTGGTTTTTTATTTTTTAAATTAATTATTTTTTGGTTTCAGGTAATTTATAATCTTTTTTTTCTAATGATCTACCTAAAAGAATCCCAGAAATAATAACTAACGGAATAGATGCAATTATACGAATAGCACTAAACTTAATACCTAAAAACGTTGATTCAAAAAGAATCATTGGTACACGTCCAATTCCAACTGCTCCAAGAAAAATAAGTATTACTGTAAGGCGAGCTCCTTTTTTATATAGTGAATGTGCAACAGGGAATGAGGGTAAAAGTCCACCAGCCATAGGTGCCGCTAATATGAAAACCCAAAAGAAACTTTTAATACCTCCATCTTTACCAAGATGTTTTACGATAGTTTCTCGTTTAACCCAAACATCAAAAAGACCTATTAAAATAAATATTGGTGGTAATATTTTAATCATCTCAAGTGAAAAAGATGTAAAGTTTTTACTTATTTCAATACCAGGTTTAAATTCAATGAAAATTGAAATGCCTATAAAAAGAATGAAAATAATAAACATAATTGTTTTAATTGATAATTGTTTTAATTGATTCATATTATCCACCCACTTACTAATGAAAAAACTAATGCTATAATAAAAGCAATAACAATACTTATGGCATTTCTTAAAACAGCAAATTTCTTACCAAAATAAGTACTTTCAACTGGAAATGTCATAATTCCGACCATCATTAGAGAGCTTGAGAATGCTGCAATTACAGTATATGAAATACCACTATCGTATAATATTGCACAAAGTGGATATACTATTGGTCCAGGCATAACTGTTATTGATCCAATCGTTAAAGCTGTAAAAATTGCTAAATATGATTTGCTATCACCTAAATATTTGATGATTGTATCATTAGGAAGCAAATACAAAACAATAGAGACAGCTACAATAATTGAAACAAATGGTGGTGTAATTTTCCATAGTTTTTTTGCACCAATTTTAAAAGCTTTTTTTGTTTTTTTAGAATTAATAAAAAATGAAATTGTTACTGAAATTATTGTTAAAATATATAAAAATTCCAAAGTTCTTATCCCCCTTTATAAATTTAAAATATCATAATTATTTTATAAGAAAACTGATTAAATAAATATAACATGAATTTTTTTTTATTACAAATTTTTGTATGTTTTCCATCTATTTTCTTTAATATACAAAAATAAAAATAATAGTATGTGACTTTTACAACGTAAATCATTTAAATTTATGTTATAATTAGTATATATAAAAATATTAAGGGGACGATAAAGTATGGGGGGTTTTATGAAAAGTTTAAAAACAAAATTATTAGTTGTATTTGTATTAATATTTATTCCGTTTTTAGTTACTGTAGTTGTTGCATTTAATACTTTTAGCGAAATGGAAGATGATGGTATTGCGATTAATCTATCTGGTAGTGAGAGAATGAGAACTATGCTAATTAGCAATTATTCTTTACAGCTTTATAATGGTGATGAAAAAGTAAGTAATGTTCAAAATGCAAAAGAAGTGCTAGAAAAGGAAAAAATTATATATGAAAAAATAATGAAGGCTCTTGTTGATGGAGATAAAAGTTTTTTTATAGGTAAGAATAATGATTTACAAATTGTTAGTGCAATTGAAGCTACAAATAAGAAAATAAATCCGTTTCTTGAAAAAGTCGATAAAGTTATTGCTAGTCAAGCTAATGATGAAGATATGTTTTTTATTACAAGTAATGCTTTAGAGATAAAAAATGATATTCATAATATTGTAATGATGTATCAAGAAAATTATAATTTAAAAATTTCAGTTTTTAAAACAACTTTAATTACTTTATCATTTTTTGGAGTGTTAATGCTTATCTTTGGATATTATTATGGAAATTTAATTATTGTTAAGCCGATAATTAATATTACTAATAAATTAGAGGAGATTGCATCTGGGAATGGTGATTTAACAAATAGCTTAGAAGTTAAGACAAATGATGAAATAGGAAAGTTATCAATTAATTTTAATGAATTTGTTGATACAATAAGAAATATGATTAAAGAAATTGCAAATTCAAGTGAAAACTTACAAGTTGTATCGGTATCATTAGATGCAATTACTGATGAAGTTACAAGTGCGTCAGAAAGACTTACTACTGTTACTACAGAAATAGCAGAAGGTGCGACTGATCAAGCCGAAGATGTTACTAACACTGCTAGTAATCTAAATATATTAGGTGAAGAAATAAATGAAATAAATGATATTTCTACTAAAATGAAAGAAAGTTCAATTATGATAAAAGATATTAATGAAATTAGTAAAGATAGTATGACTGAATTAGAAAAAAGTAATAAAGAAAATATTAAAGCTTCTAATGAGATAAATGATGCTATTGGTGAATTATATGATAAAGTACAAAAAATATCTGAAATTACAGAAGTTATTAGTAGTATTACAGACCAGACTAATTTGTTAGCATTAAATGCTTCTATTGAAGCAGCAAGAGCTGGTGAACATGGAAGAGGTTTTGCCGTTGTAGCTGATGAAGTTGGGAAATTGGCTGAAGAATCTGGTGAATCAACTGTTGAAATTACTTCTATAGTTGTAGATATACAAAAACAAGTGACATTTACTAAAGAATTGATGGATAGTGTTTTAGAGATTTCTCATTATCAGTCTAGTTCAGCGGAAAAATCTAAAAATGATTTTGATAATGTATCATTATCATTAGATGATATTATTAATCGGATTGAAAAAGTTAATGAAAGAATTATTAATGTTGATGCGAATAAAGATAAGATTTTAGATTCTATTCAAAGCATTGCAAGTGTATCTCAAGAAACGGCAGCAGCTACTGAAGAAGTAGCAGCTTTTTCAGATGAATTTCAAGCTAGTGTATATGATATTTCCGATAATTCTAAAAGTTTAAGAGAATTTAGTTTATCGTTAATAGAAATGGTTAATGAATTTAAATATTGAAATTAGAAGCCTCCGTTTTGGAGGTTTTTTTATTAATAATTAAATTGTGTGACTTATGCAACGTAAACTTATATTTTTGATGCTATAATAAATTCATAATAGAGAATACAAGGTGGAAAATGGAAAATAAATATTTTGATATAAAAGATACTTTATATGAATTGACTGATAAATATGAAGAAGCAATAGATTTGTTAGTATCTGTTGGGTTTGACAATATGAAAGATGAAAAGCAAAGAAGTACTATTGGTAAATCAATAACTTTGGATATGGCATTAAGTATGAAAAAAGTTAATGTAGAGACTTTTACAAAGCAATTGGTTGATATTATTGAATCAAATAAGGATCAATTAAGCGAACTATTAGATGATAAGAAAGAAAAAAAGATGCTAATGTAAATATTAAAGGTGTATTACCTTGTCCTGTTAGAGTTCCATTAATGGAAGCGCTAAAAGGATGGCTTGATAAAAATGAAGAAAAACTGGATATTTCCGTAGAGTACGAATTAAAGGCAGCTTCAGTTGGTGTAGATTGGATTAAAGATTCTTTAGAAAAATCAGATAATTCTGATGTACTTTCAGATATTTTTATATCAGCTGGATTTGATCTTTTCTTTGATAAACATCTAATAGGTAAATATAAAAATGAAAATGTATTTGAAAATATTACTTCAATTAACGATTATAATAAAGATTTTAATAATGATTATATTAGCCTAAAAGATCCAGATAATGAATATTCCATGATAGGTGTTGTACCAGCAGTATTTTTAATAAATACTAATGAATTAAATGGAAGAGAATTGCCTACTATTTGGGAAGAACTTTTAACAGAGGAATATGAAAATAAAGTGAGTTTGCCTATAGGAGATTTTGATTTATTTAATGCAATATTACTCAATGTATATAAAAAATATGGTGAAGAGGACATAAAAAAACTTGGAAGGAGTTTACTTATAAGTATGCATCCATCTGAAATGGTTAAATCACATATTAAAGATATTGAAAGACCAATTGTTACTATAATGCCATATTTTTTTACTAAAAGGACTAAAAGAGGTGGACCAATGGAAGCAGTATGGCCAAAAGATGGTGCAATTCTTAGCCCGATTTTTTTACTGAGTAAAAAAGATAGAAGTGAAAAGTTAAAACCGATTGTTGATTTTTTTTCTTCTGTAGAAGTAGGTGAAATATTATCTCATAACGGAAAATTTCCAAGTGTAAATCCTAATGTTGATAATAGAATTGAAGAGGAAAATAAATATATGTGGCTTGGGTGGGATTTTATTAAAGAAAATGATATTGGTGAATTAATAAGCAAATGTGAAAAAATATTTAATGATTCAATTAAGGAAGTGTAAAATGAATTTAATAACTATATCAGGACCACCTTTATCAGGTAAAACATCAATAATTCTTAAAACAATTGATGCATTGCGTCAAAGAAAATTATCTGTAGGAGTACTGAAACTCCCACCACTAAAGTAGAGGGGTTCTTAAATACATTAACTTCCAAAATACTCTCACAACCTCAAGGATTGCTACAACATATTAAGACTAATTAATTTCTTTAAGATTTTCACTAACTAAGCTTATTCCAACGAATTACTTTAACGTTAGTATATGGCTCGTTTCAAAACCAAATTTTAATTTATATACCCATACTAGCAAGTGTTTTTAACTTGCTAGTTTTTATTCTATTAATTTCTTTATTATGATTTTCTAAAAATTTTTCATAATG
>JAYEHA010000338.1:0-1949 GCA_034659335.1 Bacillota bacterium | reverse complement strand
GAGATTGATTAGTATATCAAAAGATGGTGCGTATAATGAAGTTGAAAATAGAAATGAAAAATCTTTGTATGAAAAAACAATTAAGAAATCTACAGAAGATATTAGTAAAAAAATAATATTAATAACGCCAAAAAAATATTTAGAAAGAATAGAAAAAAGACTGTGTATAGCTGGTATGTATCCATCTGTAACAAAAGAAAAATGGATTTTATTTAAAGTGATTTCTAGTATTTCTGTTTCAATAATATTTGTTTTGATAGCCAAATTCATTTTGGAAATTGAGAATAGTGGATTGTTAATTATTTTTATTTTTATGTTTTCTTTTACTAATTTTATTACGTATTTTAATTTAACTAGAAAAATTACAAAAAGAAAGAACGAAATTGAAAAAGAATTACCAAATGCAATTGATTTGATTACAGTAACAGTGGAAGCAGGATTATCTTTTAATAGTGCGGTTGATAGATTTGTAAAAACTACTAAATCAAATTTATCATTTGAATTTGAAACAATGCTTAAAGAGATGCGATTAGGAATATCAAAAAAAATTGCACTTAAAAATATTTCTAATCGATGTGGTGTATTAGATTTATCAACATTTATTGGTTCAATTGTTCAAGCAGAAGAATTGGGAGTTTCAATAACAAATATTTTAAGAATTCAGTCAAAAATAATTAGAGAAAAAAGGAGACAAAAGGCAAGAGAAAAATCAATGAAAGCGCCAATAAAATTATTGTTTCCGATTTTATTTTTTATTTTTCCTACAATATTTTTGATTTTATTAGGGCCTGTAGTAATTCAATTGATGGGATTATAGGTGGGAATATGGAATTAAAAAAATATTTTAAAGAAATTGTCTATTTAGATACATTTTATAAGAATTTTAAAGGTTTAATGTTAAGAAAGAATATAGATGAAAATTATTGTTATATTTTAAAAACGCAAGGGATTCATACCTTTTTTATGAAATTTAATATTGATGTAATTTATTTAGATAAAAATAATAATATTATACGAATAATTGAAGATATGAAACCGTGGGAAATAGGACCGTTATTAAAAAAGTGTAAATATGTATTAGAATTTAGAAATAAAGAATTTATTGATAAAGTAAAATTAAATGATAAATTAGAATTAAAATAACCGCCTTTAAAAATAAAGGTGGTTATTTTGATTTATAAGTATTTTCTATAATTGAGTGCTTTATCACACCAATCATCTGTAGAAGTTTTGGGTATAGGTGATCCATTAGGCATCATATTTTTAGGGACAATTCCTGGTCCAAATTTGTTACTTAAAATTTTTCTAACACATTGTTCCATTTTTTTACTTTTACAATAAATATTTATGAATCCCTTAGCAGCTGTTGATTTTTCATAAGCACTACAACATTTAACAAAAGGACATGTATCTAATCTTTCACAAATCATTTTAAAACCCTCCTTTGATTACGTTTTTTCTAATTGTATCACACTTTTTATTAAATTTAATTAAAAATTGTAGTTTAGTTGATTAAAATTTTGGTATATAATGGTATAATAATTGTTGAAAAAATATTGAAAGGGATGATTATATGAATGCTAAACAAGACGCGTTAATGGAAATTAGAAACGAATTTGATTTAAGTAGAATAAAAAACTTGGCAGTATCTGAAAAATTTAAATTAGTAAAAGTTGCAAGACTAATTTATAAAGAAGCATTATTTGCTGAAAGAGAAGGAATAACAAATCTAGATAAATCTCCTAATTTTACTGTTAATAATACTTATAATTTATTAGCCATGTTAACTGTAAGAGAGATAAGATATGAAGTGTTTACTAGAATAATAATTAATTATTCTAAAAATTTTAAACGTAGTGATAGCTATTATTCACAATTTGTGCTTTTAGGTATCGGTATGATGCTTATGAGAAAAGGATTTAAAGCAAAAGCTATTTTAAACAGTATTA
>JAYEHA010000337.1:0-10061 GCA_034659335.1 Bacillota bacterium | reverse complement strand
TTCTTGGTTTATACCTATTGTAATAACAGAAGTATTAATATATTGACTAATACGTTTAGTATTATAATCATCATTATTAACAATTAAAGCACCATCTGGATGAATATTTTTTGAAAATTTAATAAAAGAATTAATAATATGTTCTAAGTCATCGTAATAATCTAAGTGATCTTCTTCTATATTAAGAATAATCCCATATAGAGGATTTAAATTTAAGAAATTTTCTTTATACTCGCATGATTCAGTAATAAACAATTCACTGTCACCAATTAAGGCGTTACCTTTTATTGATGCTAGATTTCCTCCAATTAAAGAAGTTGGATCTAAATTTAGATTTTTTAAAATTGTAGTAATCATTGAAGTAGTTGTTGTTTTACCATGAGTTCCGCTAATTGCTATTCCTGTTTCATAGGTATCCATTAAATTACCTAATATTTTTGCTCTATTGTATAATGGTAATTCTAATTCCTTTGCTTTAATATATTCAGTATTTTTCTCATTTATAGCAGATGAATATACAACAATATCAGAGTCGCCAATATTACTTGAATTGTGTCCTATATAGATAATGGCACCTTTGTTTTGTAAATTATCAGTAATTTTGCTTTTTTTAATATCCGAACCTGAAACTTTTAAACCTTTATCAAGTAAAATTTCAGCAATAGCACTATTACCTATTCCACCAATTCCAATGAAATGAATGTGCTTTATATCTTTAAAATTAATCATATTCTCTCCTTATTAGCTTTTTTATTTCGTAACAATAAAAGTATACCACATTTTTAGAAAATTAAAAATTTTTTTGGAAATAATGATTGCGTCAAGTTACTTTAGGAAATAGATATCTCCAAATTTTATACACTTTAATTAATACTCTTTAAATTTCATTTTACATAAATATTAATCGAATTATTATTTTTTGCATACTAAAATAAGCATGCCTTTTATATAATCTTATCATATAAATCTTAAATTATCTCAAATTATTTACAGCACAATATGATCCGTTTTTTATTCCTCTTTTTATTACTGGAATTTCAATATTAATATTTTCTATTTTTTTCTTAATTTTTTTGCTTATTCTTTTTATCATATTTATTGCTTTTTCTTCTTTTTTTCTGTTTTAAATTTCTCTTGCACATACTTAAATATATTGCCTCCATTTGCCATAAACACTCTTATACGTGCCATTGCATCTGCGCCCACTTTACTCCAGCCTAACGGCCTTGAGCTAAGCCTAGCTGAGTATATGTGACTTATATGTCCTTCAGCTGAACATCCTGTATAATCGTTGTTATAATAGCGTTGTGTGGGGATATAATATTTCTTTATATATCTTATTGAGTCTTTTACACTTTCTAATTTTGACTCAGTTTTAGTTTCTAATTTTATTACTTCGTAAAGCACTTCTAATTCTTTTTTCTTTCCTTTTTTTAATAATTTCCAAAATTCTTTTTCATAAGATTTATCTAAATGTGCTGTCATCTTTTTTACATATTTCATTAAATGAAATCTATCTAATACATATACTGATTTATTGATCCATTTTAAGCCATTTCTTACCCATAATGCTGCATCGCCTGATAAATATATTTTTTCTATATATTCATAATCATAGGCTTCATATATATAATTTAATACTTCTAACCATAAATCATCACTTTTTGAATATATTCCACCAAAGTATCTTGGATTTAATAATTTATTCCTTTTGCTTTTTTCACTTTCTTTTACATTTCCCTCATGTACATATATTAATTTTGGTTCTAATGTTTTTCCATTTTGATTAGCAACATGATTTTCATCGGCTTCTATATATAAGATTTTTTTCTTTTTCTTTTTATCTTTTATTTCTACTGCATTATTAGGTATTGGATCTACATTTCTTATACTGTTCATTGTGCTTGTATCGCTAAATTCTGTGCTTTCTAGTATCTTCAAACTACTTTTCCTATATGATAATTCTGAAGCTTTATTTATCAATCTTGCTTCTACATTTAGGGTTTTATTCATATGCGGCTTAACATTTATTAATTCGTCTAATAAATATTTATACCCTTCAACATGTTTATTTTTATAATATGTTCTCGCGTAATTTACTGTTCCAAATATTGTTTCTATATTTTTTTCGTGTTTATTTACAACTTCATAATCTCTTTTCCGTTCTTTGTTGGTTCTTAATTCTTCATCTAATTCAGTTAATAGTTCGCCTACTAAATCTGACATTATTTCATCTGTTACACTTCTTAATTGTAAATTTAGTTTCGATATTCCGCCTTCAAGTAAAATTTCTGAACTTTCTTCAATTATTCCCTTTAATTTTTCCACCATTTGTTGTAAAATTAATTGCATAGAAATCATCTCCTTTGTTTGTTTTATAGGTTTATTGTTACTCTTATTATAATAAACTTGGAGATGATTTCCTATTTCTAATTCAAACTTTCCTATTTTACCCTAAATCCCTAAAGTAATTTTACACTAACATATACTCTAATATAAGTACAAAATATTCTCTAACTAAAATAAATTTTCTTAACACTTTTTATTTATAGTAATAAAGTTTAATCACTAACTATTAGAAAGGAAGTATATATGTGGTCAATTTTACTAATCTTAATTATCGGTATAACTATAGGTTCAACAATTAATTTTTCTGAAAAATTTATTAAACTTAATGGTAAACTCCAATATGTAGGTGTTATAATTCTACTTTTTACTATGGGAATTTCACTTGGACTTAATAAATCATTATTAACTAAATTAAATAGCATTGGCATAATTGCATTAACTTTTGCAATTTTAACTTCATTTTTTAGTATTATTTTAGTATATTTAGTAACAAAAAATACTTTGAAAGGAGAAAAATAATTATGACACTATCAATTATATTATCTGTAATTGTCGGTATATTTACAGGATATTTTTTAGTTCCAGCTACACTTATAAGTTCTATGAATACAATCACAACTATAGCACTAAATTTTTTAATTTTATTTGTTGGTATTGATATTGGCCTTAATAAAGATATTTTCAAAGATTTTAAAAAACATGGAAGATTGTTAATATTAATTCCATTTTCTATAATTATAGGTAGTTTAATTGGGGGTTTAATTACAGGTTTTATTCTTAAAATTCCAAATAATATTAGTCTTTCAATAGCATCTGGATTTGGATGGTATAGCTTATCTGGCATTCTTTTATCAAAATTGCATACTGTAGAGACTGGAACAATTGCTTTTTTAGCAAATGTTTTTAGAGAATTAATTACCATTATATCTATTCCATTTTTAGCAAAATATTTAAATTACTACACAACCATTGCACCAGCAGGTGCAACATCAATGGATTCTACCTTGCCAATTATTTCAAAATATACAAACCCTGAAATTGTTGTTATTTCATTTTTCAATGGTGCTATTTTAAGCGCTTTAGTGCCTATCCTAGTTCCGTTTTTTTACACAATGTTTTAATCTAATAATAACAAATAAAATATATCGTAGTGTATGCTTAAAAAAGTATACCTACTTTTTTTAATACATTTATAACGTAACTTCAGTAGCTAAAAATAGTTTTGTTAATTGCTTTACATGAATATCTTCTAATCCAAGAATTGAATAATCTGATTTTTCACCACAATTAGAATAATTTGAATCTTCAAGATTTAATTCCCTACATTCATCAAGAACCATTCATTTTGTGAAAATTTGCAACAAAATAAGAATAATGTGTAAAAAAACTTCAATAATCATTTTCCTTTAAAAATATTTTTTAAATTGTCACACACTTGACATACTATAATGATAATTTATAATAAAATATAAAAAATGAAAGGATAATAATGAAAAACTCAAAAAATAAAAAATATAAAAAATTAAAAAAAACACCTTATATATTATTTCCTATTTCAATAATTATTTTATTGATAATGAGAACAAGCTTATTCTTTAAATTAGGAATAAATTTTGAATATATACACAATATATGTAGTTTTGCTGCAATTATAAGTATTCTTGATAATTTAAATACTTCATCTCAAATTTTAATTTCAAAAACTCCTTTAATAGTTGGTTTAGTAACTCTACTTTTAACGATGATATTTGGGCCTATATTCTGTGCTTATATTTGCCCTTTTGGAACATTCCAAAAACTTATTAGAAAACTCGGAAGAAAATTAAAAATTAAATCTCGAAAAGTCCCTGAGAAATTGCATAAAACTCTAAAACTTGTAAAATATATATTTTTACTATTTTTTATTTTATTAATTATGTTTAAATCTGTAGATCTATATATGAAAATTGATCCATATCATACATTTATTAGAATATTTTATGGTGGAATGACATTATCTGGAAGCATATACCTGCTTTTAGTAGTAATAATGTCATTGTCTTTTGATAGACCATTTTGCAATTATCTATGTCCGTATGGAGCATTTTTTAATTTAATTTCAATAAAAAGAATTTTCAAAGTAACTAGAAATAAGGATGAATGTATTGATTGCAAATTATGTGATAAAAGTTGTCCAGTAAATATTACAGTTTCAAATATTGATACGGTAAATGATATTAATTGTATTGGCTGCAATTCATGTATTGAAAATTGTCCAAAAGAAGAAGCACTTAAATTAAAACCTAATTATAAAAATGCTATATTAGCATTTATATTAATAATATTATCAAGCTATTTCTTAATAGGAGTAACTAAGAAGAATAATGTTATTAATGCAAATAGTTCAGAAGTTGGTATTGAGGAAAAGATTGAAAAACAGGAGGATATTGATAAAGTAGTCAAAGAATCTTTTGGAAGACATAATGGTAAAGGAAAACACAGAACAGAAACAAATATGGAAAAAAATGAGATACTTGAGGATCCTAAAGTAAGCGAATCCACTAAAGTTGATGAAAATAATGAAGTTAATACTGAAACATCGACTAATTCAAATAACAAAGCATGTTATATTGATGGTATATATAACTCAACTGTTACTGGATATAGACCTAAAATGACTATTCAAATTGAAATAAATAATAATACTATAAAAAATATTGAAATACTTGATAATAATGAAACAAAATCATATTTGAATTTTGCTTCACCTAAAATAATTAACGAAATATTATCTAGTAATTCAACAGATGTTGATGCTGTAAGTGGAGCAACTTTCACTAGCCAAGGAATCATTGATGGAGTTGAAAACTGCCTAATTCAAGCTAAAAAATAATAAGAAATAAACCCTAAAATATTGATATGCTTTTAGGGTTTATTCTTTCGACACATACAAATATACTATTGATATTATAAAATTAAGCATAACTTTTAAACTCTATAGCACTTTAAAAAATTGAAATTATTTTACTAATTTTATTATTTATAGTTAAATTTATGGTATACTTGACATTAGTTAAAGATTATTTTACTTTGCTATTTTTTTTGAATTATTTCTTAGTATGTGTAGTCAAAAGATTTTATTTTTTTTGTAATTTGTTTGAAATATAAATAATATATAATATCAACGAGGTGATAACATGAAAAATAATAACAAATTATTTATTATTTTTTTAATTTCTTTATTTTTTTTAATAAATATTTCTTTTGGTGAAATATTAGATGAAGATATTAAAATAGAAAATATAACTCCTAGTATTCAATATATAGAAAAAACAAGATTAACAAATAATAAATGGATAATAATAAAAAGCTTAATTATTGATATATCAGATGAAAATACTGAAATTACAACTTTATTCAATGATAATAACCTTAAAACACCTAAAGCTTTAACCAATTTAAGTAAAGAAACTAATAATATTATAGGTGCAATAAATGGAGATTTTTTTAATTATATTGAAAAAACAGCAATTGGTCCCATAATTAACAATGAAAATTTAGTTTATAATGGCACCGTTGATAGTAGTTTCAATATTTTTGGACTTACAACTATTAATACACCATTTATTGCTAATTTTAAAAAAATTGATTTAATAGCACGAACTAAAAACAAGGATATTAAAATAGATTATAAAAATAAAGACTATATGCATCATAATAGTATCGTTTTAATAGACAAACACTTTAGTAACTTTTCAATTGGTAATAATTCAAAAACAAAAACTACTGAAATTATAGTAAAAAATAATAAAATAGAGGATATTAGATATAATATGAAACCTATTTTAATTCCTGAAAATGGATTTATTATTGCAATTCCTGATAGCAAAAAAACAGTTCTTTCAAATATAAATATTAATGATGAAATATCAATTATATACCCTAAAATTACTGAATTTATTAAAACAGCAATTGGTGGTGGTTCAATTTTAGTTAAAAATGGTGAAGTTAATTCGAATTTTAGTTTAAAAATTAATGGAGTACACCCAAGATCAGCAATCGGGGTTTCAAAAGATAAATCACAAATTATACTAACTACAGTTGAGGGAAGAAAATCCGGTGTTCCCGGGGTTACTCAAACTGAACTTGCTAATATTATGATTGATCTAGGTGCAAATTATGCACTTAACCTAGATGGCGGTGGTTCTTCTACTTTAGCTGTTCGAGAGTTTGGAATAAACGAATTAAAAACATTAAACTATTTATCAGATGGAATTGAAAGAAAAATTTATAATGGAATAGGAATAATTTCAAACTATAAAATTAATAATATAGAAAATATAGAAACAACATTAAATAATGATCATAGTGTTATTAATAATCCTATTGAATTAAAAGTTCTTGCTACCGACAAATATTATAATCCAATTAAAGTTCCAATCAATGAAATAGAGTTTAGTTCTACTCTAAAAGGTAATTTCATTGATAATATTTTTTATCCTAAAGAAATTGGAAAAGGTTATATTATTACAAATTATAAAGGGATTATCAATAAAAATGATATAACTATTCATGATAATATTTCTGAAATAAAACTTAGTAATTATCATTTATTACTAAAAAAAGGAGAATCTATTACACTAAATCCGATTTTAATTTCAAATGATGGATATGAGATACCTGTTAAACTTAATTTATTAGATTTAGATATTGATAAAAACCTTATAAAAATTGAAGATGAAAAAATAACTTTGCTTGAAAAGACTCAAGATCAAATTATTACAATTTCATATAACACTCTTACCACAGAATTTGATCTCAATATGAATAACTACAATACAACAATTATTGATGATTTTGAAAATATAAAAGGAAATAGTGAAGTATATCCGTTAGATTTAGTGGGCCGTTTTAGTTTATTTAATTCATCTTTAGATAATACCCATTCAGGAAAATTATTTTATGATTTTACAAAACACCCTGAAAAAACAAGAGCTTCATATTATGTTTATAATAAACCAATTTTAATCGAAGAATCTGCTGAAAAAATAGGTTTAGAAGTTTTTGGTGCACTTGGAAAAGATCATTGGCTTAGAGTTAAAATATCAGATTCCTCAGGTAATTCTTATAATTTAACTTTAGCAAGGAATATTAACTGGGATGGCTGGAAATATATTGAAACTGAAATGCCTAATAATATATCAAAACCAATAAAAATCGAAAAAATTTATCTTGTAGAAACAGATATCTCAAACACAAATTCAGGATTAATTTTAATTGATAATCTTCAAGTTAAAACACTGACTAATAATAATTTAACCAAAAAAACTAATTACAAAGATATCTTTAGTTTTTCAATGGATTTAAACTACAACCAAGACAATTTGTATTTCACAAATAAGGATGACATTAATATTAATTCTGAAAATTTTAAAATATTAACTGATTCAAAAGAACTTTTTAATAAATATCCACTTAATAGTTTAGATACAAATGAATCATATAATTATATAAATGATAAAAGTAAATTAATACTTAACCTCAACAATAAAAATAGTACTTTATTAAATAACAATGGTAATCAATGGCTGTTTTTAAAAAAACATATTCTTAATGATTCAAGTAAAAATTTATTAATTAATTTAAGTGATAAATTTATATTTAATAATTCACTTGAAAAAGAATTGTTTTTTAGCTACTTAGACAAACATAAACAAAAAAACAATTCAAACATTTTCATAATATCAAATAATAACAAATTTAAATTGACATATTATAAAGGTTATCCGATAATTAATTTAAATACAAATGAATCCTATTCACTAAAATTTAATTTTTTTAATGACTCAACAAAATTTAAAATTGATACACCTAAAGTAAAAATAAATTAAAATTTTTTTACTTCTAATGTAGACTCTAAGTAAATTTAGGTCTACATTTATTTATATTTCACCTATTATATTTTCATTTTTCTCTCCTTAAATTTTAATGTATTTAGATAATTGCAGAATACAACAAACACTGCAATTAGCTAATAATTAAGAATTAGATAATTGCGAAATGTAGAAATAAAAATAGAAACCATAAGATAAATATCTACGTAATTTGGATTTTTTTAGGTAATTATTATACAAATAAACTTTTTATAGCAATTGGACTAACATCTATTTTAGAATGATAAATTATAATAAACGCAACTAATTAAGCAATTCCTGCGAAAAGGACATCACTTTTAAGTGAAGTTGTATTTCTAATTTTAGAAATCTCAAGTTGCATTAGATTTTTAAATTGATTATTAGTCTTTCACAAATAGTTCTTAATTTATAGAATTTTCTCCATTTAGAAGGCGTAGAAGGATTATCGCAGTTTAAAATATTTGTAGTTTTACCATCAATTTTAGTTTTTTTAACTTTTGGACAAATATATTTAATTCTATCTACTCTTCCTTTTTCTCGAGTGATTCCATCGTAAATCATAGGTAAGGAATTATCATTAGGACATAATGGTACACCGTCTTTGTTGAAATCAGATTCAGGTAAATTAGATTTATTTCTAGGATTCAAATTAATAATAGGAATAATATTTTTTTGATCATAAAGATAAGCATAATTTTCATCACCATCGAAACCAGAATCACCTATAAAATACTTATAGTAAAAATCAGGATGTAATTGAAAATAAGTTTCTAAAGATGGAATAAGTGACTTTAAATCATAAATATCTTTAATTTCTATAGGAGTTTTATCAAAACCTAGTGAATTATCAACATTATAGAAATTAATGTCACGAATCAAACCAAAACCATTAGTAGATACATAAGTTTTAAGATAATAACCAAAATGACCATTTAGGTAAGTTAATAAATATCTTTATTAGATGCAGCAATTTTAGGCATTTCCGATTGAGCAAATTTATGATAATCAAAACTATCATCACATTGTTTAGAAAAAGCTTTAGCTTTACGAAGTTCAGTTTCATAGAATTTAGGATTATTTTCAGTAACATAAGCTTCAATACCAGTAGTGCCAGAAATAAGTATAGAAGCTAAAAAAAGATTTAATTCATCAAAAAGAATTTCGGTATACTCAACTAAATTATGAAAAACTAAATTAATTTCATTATGAAAATTTATTTTAAAACGAGAAAATTGAGCTTCATCAGGAATACTATTTTCAAATCCACAAAAATTACGTAATTCTTTGTAAAAAGATAAAATTCTGATAAAAAGTTTCATAGAAGAAATAGATAATAAAGATTTAAAAATAAAAGCATAAAGATAAGAATGCAATTTATAAGTTCTTTTTCGACCAAAATGAGAATTATAACTAGAATAAAAAGAAAGCGGAATAAATTTAGAAATAATTTCAGCGTCAGGATCTTCAAAAAAAAATTGAAGATTATGATTAATATCAACAAAAGATAATTGGTTACAAGTATTTTGCATAAAGTCTCCTTTCAAATTGGGTTGTTGTTCCTTACAATATATATACCCAAAATGGGGGGAGATATGCAAAATATTTAAAATAAAACGTTCTAATTACAGTGTTTGTTGTATTCTGCAATTAGCTATAATTAAGAATTATAGGGGGGAATAATGTTTTATTTAATTTTAGCAATATTAAGCTCAAGTTCAATTGCAATAGGTTTTAAAATTTCTAGTAATTATAATTTAAATAAATATTCAGTAGCAATGGCAAATTATTTTATGGCATTTATTATTAGTATTTATTTAC
>JAYEHA010000336.1:0-1963 GCA_034659335.1 Bacillota bacterium | reverse complement strand
AGAAGAAATAATAAATAAAATAATGATTGAAGCAGTTCTTGAAGCAATTACTAATCTTAATGAAGAAGAAAAGTGGTTAATACAGGAACTGTTTTTTTATGGAAAAAGTGAAAGAAAAGTTGCTAAGGAATCTGGTATTCCAAGAAGAACAATTGGTTATAGAAAAAATGTAATATTAGAAAAATTAAGAAAAACAAAAAAATATTAAAAAAATTCTGCCCACCTCCCCTCATTTTTCGGCTTATAAGTGAGGGGATATTTTTATTATTATTTTGTTCTTCTCACTGAACCTTGATAAATAGTAAAAATCATTTTACTCATACCTAATATTTTAAGTACGTTACCTTATGCCGAAAGGAAAGCGACATAAACAGATACGCCAAGACCATTACTTTAATGAGAGCGATTATATCTGGTTTTAAATTATCAAGTGGTGTTGATAATTTGCGATGATCCATAAGGGAAAATTAGAACGATACTTCTGCCAAGTCCTATATCACAAATGGATGGTAGCTCGTACAACGTGACGAGAGAATACAGCCTTAGTCTGGAAGCCAATGGCCTAGGTTGATTTTATGAGGTTACTAACCAGTAACCGCTTAAAATATTATTATTATTAAAAACTAAAAATACTTAACAGCAGAATCTTAAAACAAAATATTCTGTTTTTGCTTTAAGCTTCTGTTGTTAAGCAATAATGAATCATTAAAGAATTGAAAGTAGAGGATTAGAAATGGACAGTATAGAAATAAACTACGATATTAAAAATATTGTAAAAAAAATAAAAGAAGTAGATTTAATAGCAGATGATGCCGTTGGACTATTTATGATTAAAGATTGCATTTTAATTCAAATGTACACAGGCAAAACATTTACTTATAGAGCTATAAACTTTATAAGCGGAGATATTAAATATCTATTTCATAGAAAAAATGAAATAACTAAAGATGATCACGAATCCATTGCTATAAAAATAATGGCATTGCCATTTTATAATATGAAACGAGCTACAAATGGCATAGAGATGATTAATTATATCTTTAAAGAAGCATTCACGAAGTATGGATATAAAGTCAGAGAAGAGCAAGTAAACCTGTCAAAGCATATGTTTAATGCTATGAAAGATAAGAAAATTTCGATGAGTGATATTGCAGTTGGATTAGGTAAAACACATGCTTATCTTGTAGCAGCAATTGTACACAATATATATGCTAGAAAAAATAATGGAACTAAACCTATGCCAATTATAATATCAACATCAAGTATAGAACTTCAAAGATCAATTGTTAAAGATTATATTCCAGATATATCTAAGATGTTATATGAAAATGGAATTATATCAACACCAATTACATCTGTTCTTAGAAAAGGCAAAGAAAATTATCTTTGTGAAAATCGGTTGATAGATTATTACAATACATTAAACCCGAAGAGAAAAAAAGATGTTGAATACAGAGCATTAAAAAAACTTATGTTAAGTACTACTATTGATCTAGATGAAGTTAAAAATATTAGCAATTACGATAAACGTAAAATTTGTGTTAAAAGCGCAAATTGCTATACCTGTAAAAAATATAGAAGCTGTCGTTATCAAAAATTTATGAGAAATGCTAGAAAATCCCATCATCATTTTCAAATCTGTAACCATAATTATTATTTAGCAGATATTTTAAAAAGGAAAAAAGGATTAGTCTCATTACTTCCAGAGTATAAAACAGTAATTATAGATGAAGCACATAAATTAATTGGAGCAGCACAGCAAATGTACGGTGTTGTTATTAACCAAAATGAACTTAACAATATTATAAAAAAAGCACTTCCCAAAATTGCAAATACAAGAGCAAAAAAAATAAGTAAGAAATTATGTAATGAAGTTCTTAAATATAATAAATTATTATTTGAAGAATTAATAAATCAAATTCCAAAAAAATTATATGGAAAAGATACAGAGAAATTCAAAACT
>JAYEHA010000335.1:0-1965 GCA_034659335.1 Bacillota bacterium | reverse complement strand
AAATAATGAACTTTATGAAATTGATTTTTCATATGATGGATTTGAATGGATTGATCATAGAAATAATGATAATAGCGTAATAGTATATATGAGGAAAAATTTAAAAGGTGAATTTTTGATTATTACACTTAATTTTACACCGGAATTAATAAATGATTATAGAATCGGTGTACCTGAAAGTGGGAATTATAAAGAAATATTTAATTCAGACAAGGGAAAATATGGTGGAGCAAATAATATTAATAGAGGAAATATATTAAGTGAAGAAATTCCTTTTCATGGATTTCTTCAATCTATTGAGTTTATAGTACCACCATTGGGTATAAGTGTATTGAGGATAAAAAAGGGGGTCAAAAAATGATTAAAAAAGAAATTGTAGCATTGATTTTAGCTGGTGGTCAAGGTTCAAGGCTTAAAGGATTAACTAAAAATTTAGCAAAACCAGCAGTACCATTTGGTGGCAAATATCGAATTATTGATTTTCCATTAAGTAATTGTTCAAATTCTGGGATTGATACTGTAGGTATTCTTACACAATATCAACCTTTAGCACTCAATGCGCATATTGGAATCGGAAAGCCTTGGGATTTAGATAGAACTCGTGGTGGAGTTAAAGTTTTACCACCGTATATGTCAGAAGAAGGCGGGAGATGGTTTAAAGGTACTTCTAATGCAATATTTGAAAACATTCATTTTGTTGATACATATGATCCTGATTATGTTTTAATATTATCTGGTGATCATATTTATAAAATGGATTATATGAAAATGTTAAAATATCATAAAGCAAAAAATGCTGAAGTTACATTGGGAGTAATAGAAGTTCCTTGGGAAGATACTTTTAGGTTTGGTATCCTTAATACTACAGATGATTTAAAAATTTACGAATTTGATGAAAAACCTGAAAATGCAAAAAATAATTTAGCTTCAATGGGAATTTATATTTTTAATTGGAGTAAATTAAAAGAATATTTAATTAAAGATCAAGAAAACCCTGATACAGATTTTGATTTTGGTAAAGATATATTACCTAAAATGCTAAATGACGGTAGCGATATGTTTGCATATGAATTTGATGGATATTGGAGAGATGTTGGAACTTTGCAAAGTCTTTGGGAAGGTAATATGGAGATGCTTAAGAAGAATGCTCCATTAAATATTCATGATAGAACTTGGAAAATTTATTCTAGAAATGCAAATTTACCACCACAAATTTTAACAAGTAATGCAAATATTAAAAACTCAATGATTAATGAGGGATGTTATGTAGATGGTGAAGTTAAAGAATCAGTATTATTTCCAAATGTTAAAGTAGGTAAAAATTCAAAGATTATTCAATCTGTTATAATGCCAAATGTTATTATTGAAGATAATGTAACTGTTTATAAATCTATAATAGGAACAAAGAGTGTGATTAAAGATGGCAGTATTATTGGTGATGAAAAATTAAAAGAAATTACATTAATTTCTAATGAAGATAATGGACTATTTGAATAGGTGGTGATAATTTTGAAAAATTGTTTAGGAATAATAAATTTAAGTGAAGAAGAAATGAATATTCAGGAACTTACTAAGGTAAGACCTATTGCAGGATTGCCATTTGCTGGGAGATATAGAATTGTTGATTTTATGTTATCAAATTTAGTAAATGGAGGAATAAACAATGTAGCAATATTTACACAAAATAAATTTAGGTCTTTAATAGATCATATTGGTTCTGGTAAAGCGTGGGATTTAGATAGAAAAATTACTGGTATAAAAGTTTTCAATCCTGCTTTTAATTATAATAAAATAGTTCAAGCTCATGGAGATATTGAGCATTTTCACCAAAGTCTTGAGTATATTAAATATGCAAGTGAAGAATATGTTATTTTATCTAGAAGTTATATGATTTGCAATATTGACATTAAAAAGGCATTTAGAGAACATCTTAAATCTGATAGTGATATTACAATTATTTATAAA
>JAYEHA010000334.1:0-1981 GCA_034659335.1 Bacillota bacterium | reverse complement strand
ATTATGCCTCCATTCAATATTATATATTTAAATTATAACATTTTTTTAACCATAAAAGCTAGTATTTCTACTAGCTTCTACTCATTACTATTTGTTTTTTACTTTTTATTTTTGTTTACCTTTCCCTTTAGCGGTGAGAGTTTCAGTAAATTTCATCAGGTATAAATCCCTTAAATTGACTTTTATACAATTTTGAATAAATACCATTTTCACCTAACAATTAATTATGATCTCCTTTTTCAACGATTCCTTCCTTTGTAATAACTATAATTTCATTAGCATTTCTTATTGTAGATAATCTATGAGCTATTACAATAGTAGTTCGTCCTTTTGATAACTTTTCAAGTGAATTTTGTATTTTTATTTCAGTTTCACTATCAAGTGCCGAAGTAGCTTCATCAAGTATTAATATTGGTGGGTTTTTTATAAAAACTCTTGCAATTGCAATTCTTTGTCTTTGTCCGCCTGATAATTTTATTCCTTTTTCACCTATATAAGTATCATACTTTTCAGGCAAACTTTGAATAAACTCATCGATATTCGCATTCTTTGCAGCTTCAATAATTTCTTCATCACTTGCATTCACATTACCATACAAAACATTTTCTTTAATTGTACCAGTAAATAAAAAAAATTTTGTTGCACAAATCCAATTTTTTCTCGTAATGATTTAATTTTCATATCTTTAATACTAATCCCATCAATTAATATTTCACCCTCATTTATATCATAAAATCTTGGTACTGAAACTCCCACCACGAAGTAGTGGGGTTCTTAAATACGTTAACTTCCAAAATACTCTCACAACCTCAAGGATTGCTACAACATATTAAGACTGATTAATTTCTTTAAGATTTTCACTAACTAAACTTATTCTAATGAATTACTTTAGCATTAGTATATGGCTCGTTTCAAAACCAAATTTTAATTTATATACCCATACTAGCAAGTGTTTTTAACTTGCTAGTTTTTATTCTATTAATTTCTTTATTATGATTTTCTAAAAATTTTTCATAATGCTTATTACATAAATCTCTATCAATTAATTTTAAATCTTCAGTTACATTCATAATTAAAAATGCTGAATATAAATCTCTTTGTATTTTTTTACCATCCAATATATTCCATCTTTCATTAAGTTTTTTCTTTTTATAAGTATCATCAATATGATTATATTGACTAGCTTTAACTGTCCAAGTGTTTATTTTGTGTATCTCTTTTTCTTGATAAGTTAATTTTCTATTAATAATTTCTATTAATTTTGCTGGTGCTTTATTGGCTAGTGATTTACCAAACCGTTTTTTCTTGTTAATTTTTCCTGTTTTTTTATTAATTATTGTTTTTTTAGCTCTTTTTTGAAGTCCTTTAAAATTCATATCTTCTACGTATACAACATTTCCTAAACTAATAATATAGTTAGCTATTTTTTCATGAGATTGTTTTCTTAGAACTTTTTGTTTTCTTTGAATTTCTTTTAATTTGTTTTTTGTTTTTACATATTTATTTGAATTATTCCATTTAAGTTTTATACCTTTTTTAATTGTGCCGTTAGGATTAAAGTTATCCGGATTGTTGGCACGTCTTTGTCTATTGAGTTTTCTTAATAAGATACGTTTTTCTTTTTCTAATAAATCTATTTTAGGTGCTAATTCTAATAATCTTACAGCTTTATTAGAAACAATAGCAATACTACTTGTCCCAATATCTAAACCAACCTTTTCATTATTAGTTGTTCTTTCTTTTTTAGGCGGTATGCCTTCTAAAATTAACTGAATATAATATTTTTCCTCGCCACGAATAGTTTCTCTTAGAATTCGACAATATTTTATATTATTTTCTAAGGCTTCTTTAGCGTAATCATCCTTCTTTTTTATAATAATTGGAATATCTAAGTTGTTCCATTTAAGTTTTTGATTTCGATATTTAATGCCTGTTCCATTACTTTTTCCTTCTAAAGAATTAAATGATGCACTATCGTATT
>JAYEHA010000333.1:0-1984 GCA_034659335.1 Bacillota bacterium | reverse complement strand
TTAAAGATTTTAGGTTGTTTGATAAGGTTATATACGAAAACAAAGAATATTTTATATTCGGAAGACGAAAAACAGGATATTTTGATATAAGGGATTTACAAGGAAACAAAGTAAATAAAGGCTCAATGAGCTATAAGAAATTAAAATTATTAAAAAGAAGGGGAGGTGTGCTTGTGGAGAAACGTATAATATAGAACAATAATATACACGTTTCCTCTCACGGCTTAAGTCGCGAGTATCCACGAGCTAAGTTCATGAAAAGTAGTAATAAGTATAATGAATGGTTAAATGATAGTTATTTTGATGAAAATTTTCATAATGAATTGAAAAATCTAAAGGATGAAGCTGAAATTAATGATAGGTTTTATAAATATTTAGAGTTTGGAACTGCTGGAATGCGCGGGATTATTGGTGCTGGTACAAATAGGATGAATGAATATATTGTAAGAAGAGCAACTCAAGGTTTTGCTAATTACTTAAAAAACGAATTTGGCAATAATGATTTAAGTATTGCTATTGGTTATGATCCGAGAAATAAATCTGAAATATTTACTAAGGAAGCTGCGCTTGTAATGGCAGCAAATGGAATTAAAGCATATATATTTGATACATTAAAAGCTACACCTCAGTTATCCTATGCGGTTAGAGAACTTAATTGTAATGGTGGTATTATGATAACTGCTAGTCATAATCCGGCTCAGTATAATGGTTATAAAGTTTATGATGAGACAGGTTGCCAATTAGTTCCTGATAAAGGAGATCGATTAATTAAAGAAGTAAATAAAATTGAGGATTTTTCGTTAGTTTCATATATATCAGAAGATGAGGCTATAAAGAATGGGAAATTTGAATATATTAAAAAAGAGTTGATTGATAAGTATATTGATAAGGTTAAAGAGTTAAGTATTAATAAAGATGCTATTAAAAATACTGATTTAAGAGTTGTATTTTCACCATTGCATGGTTGTGGAGGCGTACCAATTAAACGTGTGTTAACAGAAAAAGGATTGAAGAATTTAATATTAGTTGATGAGCAAATGGTGCCAGATGGAAATTTTACTACTGTAAAAAATCCTAATCCTGAATCTATAGAAGCTTTTGAGTATGCTATGATGTATGGTAAAAAAAATAGTGGAGAGTTATTGATTTGTACGGATCCTGATTCTGATAGAGTTGGAGTTATGGTAAAAAAAGATGATGAATATATTGCTTTAAATGGTAATCAAATTGGAATGTTGTTATTAGAATATATCCTTAATTCATATGATTCGATTCCTAAAAATGGATTTATAGTTAATTCAATAGTTTCATCAGGAATAATTGAAAAAATAGCAAAGAAATATAATGTAAATCATAAAATTGTTTTAACAGGCTTTAAATATATTGGCGAAATAATAGAAAATTCAAATGATGAATTTTTATTTGGGTTTGAAGAAAGTTATGGTTATTTAAGAGGGACATTTGTAAGAGATAAAGATGCTGTTATAGCTAGTATGTTATTAGTTGAAATGACAGCTGTATATAAAGAAAAAGGTATTAATTTAGTTGATAAATTGGATGAACTGTATAAAGAGTATGGTTATTTTAATGAAGCGATGGTAGCTATTACACTTGAAGGTGAAACTGGTGGAGAAAAAATTAAAAGGATACTTTCTTCATTGAGAGATGGGCTTATTAAAGATTTAAATAATGAAAAAATTATAAAAACAATTGATTGTTTAAAACCAGAAGAAACTGGTTTGCCAGTGTCAAATGTGCTTAAATATTATTTTGAAGATGGTTCTTGGTATGCAGTTAGACCATCAGGAACTGAACCAAAGATAAAGTTTTATTTTTCTATTAAAGGCGAAACATTAGAAGAGTCGCAAGAAAGATTGAAAAAAATGAAAGAAGAATTTTTATTTAAAATTGAAAGTGTTAAGTAAAAAGAATTTTCACAAACCGTCTTGATTATTAAAGGCGGTTTTTTAATAACTTATTTTTA
>JAYEHA010000332.1:0-10182 GCA_034659335.1 Bacillota bacterium | reverse complement strand
AAAATTGCAATCAGACATTAAAAGACTTATAAAAAATATGAAAGTATTTATTTATGCTGATAATATCTACTGGTTAGAGAAACCATCAGCAAAAGGACAAAGTACTTTTTTATCAATACCTAAAAAACTTAATGAAGAAATAAGTAAAGATCTTTGGTCAATGGATAAATCAATGTTATTAACATCAGGAACAATTGCAGTTAATGGTGATTTTGATTATATGGAAAAAGAATTAGGATTAAACCTTATAAATAAAAATAAAATAGTTGAGATTAGCAAAGCATCACCATTTAAATTTAAAGAAAATTGTATGATGTATATTTCGAATAATATTCCATTTCCAAATACAGATGATGAAAATTATATTAAAAAGGTGACTAAAGAAATATATAAATTAATAAAAGCTTCAAATGGACATACAATGGTTCTATTTACATCATATAAACCACTTAGAAAAGTTTATAAAAAAATATCAGAACAAATAACAGATATACCACTTATTGAAATGAGCAGAGGAAGAAGTAATGCAGTACTAGAATTTAAAAAAAGTAAAAATGGAGTATTATTTGCGACTGGCAGTATGTGGGAAGGAGTTAATATACCAGGTGATATATTATCACATTTAATTATTGTTAAACTACCATTTCCTATACCAGATCCAATCAGTGAATATGAAAAGACACTCTATAGAGATATGAATCATTATATAAAGTTGGTGCTTATACCTAAAATGCTAATTAAACTAAGACAAGGAGCAGGTAGACTTATACGGAGTGAATCAGATACAGGGGTTATTTCAATACTTGATATAAGAGCAGGTAATAAAGGAAAATATCGTGGTGAGATTATAAACGCACTTCCAAAATGTGGTGCTAGCGAAAGAATAGATGATATAAAAGAATTTATTAGAGATAAGAAAGATAAATCATATTTTAAATAATAGAAATTGAGAGTAAGAGCTGATAAACTATCGGCTCTTTTTTAAAGGAGGAAAACAAATGGATAACACAATAAAATTTTGCGAACAACTAGTATTATTAAATCAATTAAAAAATAAAGAATTAGTATCGAAATATGAATATGGCAAAATCAAGGAATTTATTAAGAAAAAATATAAAATTGGTGTTTATGGTATGGAACTTCAAAAATAAACCGAACGATACCTAGGTGATAAGAGAAAAAATTGATACACTTTTGATATAAGTTAAAAGTATAGAAATCTGAAGGGAAGGATGATTTTATGGCAGTTGTAAAAGTTATAAAAGCGAATAAAAAAACTAGAAGAAATGGGAATGCAGTAGTAGAGAATATTAGAGTGGCTCCATATTGTAGAGTTAGCACAGATTCAGAAGAACAAAAGCTGAGTTATAATTCTCAAGTTATGCATTATAAAAAACTTGTTGAATCAAATCCTAAATGGGATATGGTTAATATATATGCCGATGAAGGGATATCTGGAACTCAAACGAGTAAGAGAATGGAGTTTCAGAGAATGATTAATGATGCAGTAGATGGAAAAATTGATATGATCATTACTAAATCTATTTCAAGATTTGCAAGAAACACTTTGGATACACTTAAATATGTAAGACTTCTTAAAGAAAAAAATATTGCAATTCTATTTGAAAAAGAAAATATTAATACACTAACAATGAATGGTGAAATGCTTTTAGTAATATTAAGTTCATTAGCTCAACAGGAAAGCGAATCAATTTCAGCAAATGTTAAAATGGGTCTTAAAATGAAGATGAAAAGAGGAGAACTAGTTGGATATAATGGTTGCTTAGGATATAATTATAATAAAAAAGATAAAAGTATATCTATTAATGAAAAAGAAACTGAGATAGTACACTATATGTTTAAAAGATATGTTGAGGGAGCGGGTTGTTTTGTTATTTCAAAAGAATTAACGAAACTGGGATATAAAACTAGAAGAGGAAGTACAAAATGGCACGAAAGTACAATTAGAGGTATTATAAAAAATGAAAAATATAAAGGCGATTTACTTCTTGGGAAGACCTTTACTGTTGACGCAATAACTCATAGACGATTACAAAACTTTGGTGAGGAAGAAAAATATTATATAGAAAATCATCATGAGGCGATTATATCAGCAGAAATGTTTGATAAAGCTCAAGAGATCTTAAAAATAAGGAGTTCAAGATATAATAACAAGGGAAGAAATGAACAATATAGTAGAAAATATGCTTTCAGTAGTTTATGTAAATGTAGTTTTTGTGGTGGAACATTAATAAGAAGGAAATGGCATAGTGGAACAAATCATGAAAAACATATATGGCAATGTAATGTAAGTGTAAAAGAAGGTAGAAAAGCATGCCCTCATAGCAAAGCAATTGATGAAAAAAAGTTTAAAGCTGCCTTTGTTCAGGGTTATAATAAACTTAACTTAAGTAATAAAGATATGATTAGTGAATTATTAGATAATATTGAATATGCTCTTGATATTCCTAAATGCCAAGATGAATTATCAACTGTAAACCGTGAGATTTCTAAACTTGAAGAAAAAGGTAAAAAATTAGTTGAGCTTAGAATTAATGGAAAAATTGATATACCTATATATGAAAAAAAATATGATGTAATTAATCTTAAATTAGCCGAATTAAATGAAACAAGAAAAGAAATGGAATTATCACTTGAAGGAGAAAAATCTATTTCTAATAGAATTAAGAATTTTAGAAAAACATTTAATACAAATGAAAAAATGGATGAATTTGATCGAGAGGTATTTGATAGTCTTGTTGAAAAAGTTATTGTGGGTAAGGAAGATTTAGAAGGAAATCCATTACCATATAGTCTCTGTTTTATTTTGAAAACTGGACTAAAATTTGACGAAGAAATTTTGAAAAACTTAAAAAAAAACAGTGCCGGTAATTTAGGCTTTAAAGTACCTCCTTTGCAAAGTAACGAGCAAAAAAATGTGTGTTTATCTTCCATTTATGACACATGTAGAGACCGTAATAAGACTACAACTGAAAGAATCTATGAAATAGCAGTGTTTTCAATGGGTTCTGGTGGTTTTAGCTTTAACCGGAATAAAGACAATTTCTTGAAAAAAAGAGCGTGTGGGTGAACTTGAAATTTGCATAGCGGTGCGGGTATAGCAAAAAAGGAACACATCAAAAAAATAAAAGTTAAAGACGAGGATTTGATTATACAGTCAAAATCTCGTCTTTTTTATATCCAAAATTAAACTTTAGTATTAAATTTTAACTTTAGAAGGGAGTTAAGAATATGAGCAGAATAATCGCAATTGCAAGTCAAAAAGGTGGAACTTCAAAAACTACAACGTGTAGAAATTTGGCAACGGTTTTAAATAAAAAAGGTTATAAGATTTTAGTTATTGACAGCGACAATCAATACAACCTTACTGATTGTTTTGGTGTTGAAAATCCAGAACGATTGGAAATGACTTTATATGATCTAATGGAAAAAGTAATCATGGAAGAAGATTTGCCAAGTAAAGAAGAATACATTATTACAAAAGAAGGTATAGATATAATTCCTGCAAGTATAAAGCTTTCAGAGATTGAAATTAAATTAGTGTCAGCTATGAGTCGAGAGTATATTTTAAAAACTATCATTGATGAAATCAAAGATGATTATGATTATATATTAATAGACTCAATGCCAAGTTTAGGTTTAATGACGCTTAATGTATTATCAGCATGTGATTCAGTTTTGATACCAGCAACGGCAGAGTATTTATCAGCTAAAGGATTAGAGCTTTTACTAAAAACAATATTTAAGATTAAAAAGAGAATTAATAAAAAAATAGAATTCGAAGGAATACTTCTAACAATGTTTGAAAGTAGAACAAATTTATCAAAAGATATATTAAATATGATTAAAGATTCATATGGAGAATATATAAAAGTATTTGATACAGTGATACCTAGAACGGTAAAGGTTGGAGAAGCCAATGCAAAGAGCAAGAGTATTATTGAATATATGCCAAATAATAAAGCAGCAATTGCATATAATGACTTTACAGATGAATTACTAAATTATAGTGATGAAGATTTATCACAAATAACGGAAGTGATTTAAATGAAAAAAGTGGAGACGTTTGAAGCAATATTCGGAGATAATTTCTTAGACGAAGATGAAAGTAATAATGGGATAGAAAAACTAAAAATTAAAGAGCTTGTAGCATTTGAAAATCATCCATTTAAATTATATACAGGCGAAAGATTAAATGAAATGGTAGAAAGTATTAGACAGTTTGGTGTTATTGTACCTATCGTTGTTAGGAAAAAGAAATTAAGGTACGAAATACTTTCTGGACACAATAGAGTTAAAGCGTGCAGAATACTAGAAGTTAAAGATATACCAGTAATTATAAAAGAAGGTTTAACAGAGGAAGAAGCACTTCTTATAGTAACTGAAACAAATTTAAATCAGCGTTCTTTTACGGATTTATTACATTCCGAAAGAGCAACAGTAATTGCTGTAAGGCATGAAGCAATGAAGAAACAGGGAATAAGGAGTGACTTATTAGTAACCATTGAAAAGTTGTCAAAATCACCAAATGATGCACTTGAATTAACTTCTGGCCTAATAGGCCAAAAGTTAAATTCAAGAGATAATGTCTCAAAAGAATATGGAATTTCTGCAAGAAATATTTCAAGATATCTAAGAATTTCAAAACTATCTAATGAATTTAAAGAATTAGTAGATGGCGGACAAATTGCATTTTATGCAGGTGTAGATCTATCATATATTGGTGAAGAAGGGCTTGATATTATTCACGCTATTATTACAGAAGATCATTACAAGATAGATATGAAGAAAGCAACAGCTTTAAGATTTGCAGATAAGAGAGAACCATTAACTTTTAAAGTAGCAAACAAAATTATTAAAGCAGAAAAAAGAGATAGAAATAAAAAAGATAAAGTACCAAAATATTGGGACGGTGTATTCAATAAGTATTTTAAAAAAGGTCAAAAGGAAGAAGAAGTAAAGTGTAATTTTTCAAATTATTTAAGAAAAGTAGTCATTTCTGTTCACTTTATCTAAGAATTTTGAAGACAAGTTGAAAATTAAATGTTTAAAAATATATTGTTTAGTTACTTTTTGATATAATAATCAGATACAGGTGTATTCTGAGAATACTAAAAATTAAGTTTGAGAATATTGGCTTATTTGAACAATGTCTTGAAATTGATTTTGTAGCAGAGATAGAGTGACAGATAGAAACTATGTATACAATTTTCATAAGAATTTTAATCTACAACCTACTATTTGGATATTAAAATAATTTTGATATAGATGTTTCAATAGGAAAGGGATCATTAGAATTAAGTCTAGTTGATTTTCTAGAGACAAGACGTTATTTTGAATGGTTAAATGACACATGTATAGAATGGTTAATAAAAGCTTCTAGAGAAGAAGTTAAGGCTTAGTCAAGTATTGATTATGAAACTTATGACTTCTCAATAAATGATAATTAATATTAAGTGTTTATTTCTTAAAGTAACTTGATGCAATCTGTACTTTGAAAAACATTTGCATTTATACAGCATTGAGTTATAATTGTAGTATAGATGCAAAAGAGTGGTGACATGAATTATAGAGTAAAGTTGGATAAGTTAATTGAGAATAGAAAAGGTTTGATTACGACTAAAGATGTTGAGAATGCAGGTGTTCCACGTCAATATTTAACGATGTATGTCAGAGAAAATAAGCTTTCAAGAGTTTCTAATGGGGTATATTTGACAGAGGAAGCATTTGAGGATGAGATGTATATTGTTCAAGCTAAAAGTAAGAAAATTGTTTTTTCGCATGAGACAGCACTTTATATGCACGAACTTACAGACAGGGTCCTTTAGAACTCTTTGTTACTGTTCCTAGAGGGTATAATAGTTTAACGTTGAAAGAGCAAGGGATTAAAGTCTATTCTATTAAGAAAGAGTTACATTTATAATAACAGATACAGGGTCAATTATTAATTAATAAATGGGACTTTTATAATAACAGATACATACAATAGCAGGTATAAAGTCAAGAAAAAAACTCAATAAATTATTGAGTTTTACAGTGTTCTATTAAGTTTTAAAATGTCTTATCTATATGGATTTTGGGAATATAGGATACATGTTAAATACTATTCACTAAAGATAACATAATAGATATTCATTTGTTATAATTTCAATAGATTTTTTAGTTTTATCCAATCGATTGCGTTTAAAGAATTTCTGCTTAACTTCGATCTAAAAGTACCTGAATTAATATTTATTAATTTAGCAATTTTTGTTTGGGTTAGATTATTAGAATTTTCATTAACAATAGCTTGATAATCAATATCATCAATATAAACATACTGATCTTTAATTTTTTCCCAGTTAAAAGAATGATCCATATATAATGTGTCATTTTCAACAGCATTTAAATAATAATTATTAACGTTTTTACGGCTTTTAATTAATGCAATAAAATGCCTTTTCTTGTTTTTTATTTCATAAAGAATTAAATGAGAGTTAGTCAAAATTTCGTCAAATTTTTCTTGAATATTTTCCATAATATCCTATCCTTTCATAATTGTATTTAAACCTATAATATTAATAATTATTAGATAAATAAATATTAATTAAAAAATATATGAATATATGCTAATAGTTGAATTATTGAAGGGAGCCAAATTACTTATTTTTATTTTTCTTTAATTTTTTTGATTATAATTATAACAAAATATTTAAAGTTTTAGTTCTCTCTTATATTGTGTGGATAATCCGGCCAAGTCTGATTGTGATGGCCTAGTTATAATATGCATTGCACCACGTTGTTTTTCAAAAATATCTATGGAAGTTAGAGTAGGATGAATAAAAAAATGTAAAAAGCATGCAAATAAATTTACAATCCATCTTATTGACGTTTTTTTCTATTGTTCAGACCCTAAATATAGGATTACTTACTTTAGCATGCATTACTACAACCTCATTCGAATTAAATTGTTGTAGTCTTATACTTAATTAATAACTATTAAATCCTTCGCATTCTTCTAGCCAATAATCTATTATATCTTTCTCTACACAAAAAAACTCTGCTACTTCAATCAACTTGTCATAGCTATATCTTTTTTCCCATGTAAACCTTTCTAGGGAGTCTACGAAATAACCTTCGTCTATAAACTCTAAATCGGTTTTAATATTTTCTACTATTGCTCTCTCTGGTGTGGGTACTAGTATGTTAGGCGCATCCTTCATTGGAGACACATAGTCTCTGTAATTAATCTCATATTGAACGAAGCAATAGCTGACTCTGCCATGAATTTGCATATAGCCTAAATCCCCATTTGTCAATAAGTCCGGATAATAAATACCCGATACAGATATGCCGTTATAAACAAATGCACTATCGCCTGTAAGAATATATTTTTTATCATCTAGTCTTTGATAAGTAGTATTTATAAAGTACTCTTTTGAGTTAGTCTTAAGTCTATAACTCATTTTAAACCTCCACTTGTAATTTAGAGTAAATAGTACTGCAAGTATTCAAAACTTCATTAAAATTAGGTTTATCTATATCTGTACCATCATTATCTCTAGTTAGGTTTAACTTCCTCCAAGCATGCACCATATGTATTATTATTTCTTCAGAAAATGGGTAATTATCTAATAATTTATTGTACTTTTCATTACCTACGGTTTTTATCATAAGTTTTTTAATTATAGTATAGTCATACTCAAGCCCTGACTTTTTTATTATCCATAAATCATAGAAATCTTTTGCTCTTCTAAATCTTTTTTTTGATAATGTTGATAGACATTTATCTGCCATTATCTTTTCTACTGAAGCACCTTTTATTTCTCTAAGGTCAAACAGATACTTTTTAAATGAGTAGAGTGAAAATATCTTCTGAAGGCTAATATCTACACTTAATACTTTTGAACCGCCTAACTTTAAATCTATGCCACCACTTCTACGTTCTTTAATCTCTCTTACCTCAAAGGTGTCAGCTAGTCCCTCATTTATACAATCTTCTCCAAATTCTTCTAGTACCGGTACTGCGCATTCATAATATATCTTCTCATTTATAATAGATGTATCTAAGTCTATCGTTGACCTCGCATTATCAGGTAGTATTTTGTTTAATAAAATATTTCCTTTCAATATGATATCTTCCCCAACTTCCTCTTGTAACTTTAAATATAAGTCAAAATAAATATCGACTAAAGTTGGTTCGCTTTTATTACTAAATATATTTGATTTTTTCATATTGTCCCCCACCTTATTTTTTTGATAATATATTCTAATATCTTTTTTTTAAAATCATACAATATCCTAAAACTTTCATCTGATGATTTAGTTGTTTTTTTGAAATAAATAGCAAACTTAGAATTAATTAACACCATAATAACTCTTTTTCTTATACTATAATTATAACATGATGTGCTGCTTAATGCAACAATTAAAACAAAGCAAAAAAATATTCTTTATTAATTAATAGTAAAAGATCTTTATCTTTTTTAAAGTTAAAGATTAATCTAAAAGTTATATAAAAAATGAATAATAGAAACGTATATAAATAAAGAGAATAGGTAGTGTCAAAAGTTCTATGAAAGACTAAATCTAAACTAAAAAAAAGAAAAAATATTAGTACACTTCCTTATATTAAAAAATACTGTAAAAATGACATACTAAAAAAACTTTAAAAATATTGTCACAAGATTAGACCGCAAAAATAAAATAGATATTATTAAAAATCAATCTTCAGATTTTCATGTAACAGAGTTATGCAATTTAATGGGAATTCCAAGATCTTCATATTATGAATTTGTTAATCGTAAACCATCAAATTTATCGAAAGAAAATGCAGAAAAAAGGTTATCATATCAGTTTAAAACGCACTTAGAGACTGATGTGTAAACTCAGGATAAAATCCATTACAGAAAGAAATTTCGTCTTAAGGGCAAATCTGACGACTCATTTGATGCAGATAATTTACTAAAACAAGATTTTTCAACGAAAACTAAGAATGAAAAATGGCTAACAGATATTTCTTATATTCATACCTCTAATGATCATTGGTGTTATTTAGCAAGCGTTATTGATTGCCACACCAAAGAAATAATTGGTCACCATTTTTCAAAAAGAATGACTACAGAATTAGCAGTTAAAGCAGTTGAAAATGCTTATAATAATCAAAAACCAAAAGGTATCACTATTATTCGTTCAGATCGAGGTACGCAGTATACTAGTAAAAAATATCGTAGTACAGTAGAATCATTAGGTTTAACAGTATCTTATAGCGCTAAAGCTAACCCTTATGATAACGCGGAAATCGAATCATTTCATTCAATTTTGAAAAAAGAATTTGTTCATCATACTACATTTAAATCATATACTGATGTTAAATTAGCATTGTTTAAATATATTGAAAGTTGGTACAATAGGGAACGCATTCATGGGTCAATTAATTATATGACACCTCATGAATATTCAAGTTCTTTAGTAGCTTAGAAAATTTATAACTTAATGTGTCTAATTTCTTGACATAGATCCAGTAGTTGTCTTTTTTTATATAAAAATTAAACTATTTGCAAATCTTTATTTAAGTAACATTTAAAGGGTTATTTCTTCCTGAATATACAACAAGATACTATTCAATTAAATATAATGAAACTAAATTATTAATATAAGTAGTCTAAAATATAAAAAAAATATTTGTCCATGCGCAACACTCGACCCATACTGAAACAATCTGCTTGTTGAAGAGAGAACAATTTTATGAATTTAAAAATCAAAAGGTTTAAGAGTACTTAGAAAAGAGGACTTTTTTTAATAAAAGTAAACGAGCATTTAGTATATGGAACTAAACGAAGGAAAAATAACGAAAAATCAGTTTGTAAGTTTAGTCATCTGTGATATAATAAAGAAACTAAATGAAGGAAAAAATTAAAAGTATCCGTTTATAAGTTAGGTGATAAAATGATAATAGATAATATAGACAAAGAAATGGGTGAAAAAACCTATATAAGTACAAGAGAATTAATTAATTTGGGTATTTCAAAAGCTTCGATATCTCGTTTAGTTTCTAAAGGTGATTTGATTAGGGTGGAACGCGGATTATATTGTAGGCAAGATATTATTCATGATATCATGTTTATTTTACATCATAAATATAAGCAAGGTGTATTTTCTCATGAAAGTGCTTTATATATT
>JAYEHA010000331.1:0-10207 GCA_034659335.1 Bacillota bacterium | reverse complement strand
TTATTTGATGCTGTAGATAAAGAATATCTTAATGATTTAATTTTTGAAATTGAAAAAGAATTTATTATAAAAGAAATTATTAAATCTAAAGTTGGATTTGTAGTTGGAGCCCATGCGGGTCCAGGGTGTATTGCAATTACATTTATTAGGTGATTGTTAAATAATAAATTATTTTTATTGTGTTTTTTTTAATTATCATATATAATGTATTTGGAAATACTTAATACATATAGGATGATAGATTCGGGAGAGAATTATTAAATTAATCACCGAAGGAAAAAGCTTATTGTTTTGTCGATTATAAGTGAATTTCTCAGGTAATCGGACCGTTTTTGGACTAATCTCTGGAGAGCTACTAATGAAATAAAGGTAGCACCGAAGGTGCAATTTTATCTTTTTGATAAAAGAAACTCTCAGGTAATTAACAGAGCAAATGACAGTAATATTGTTGTTTGTTCGTTTTTTGGTTATGGGAGTTTTTTTATGGAGAAGTTTAGTGTTATTACAAATAATTCTATAGTAAAAGATAAGTTTATTAATATGGATATGATATTTATGGAATGTGAATTAGTAGATATATTAAAATATGTAAGAGATAAAGTTCACCTTGGATATATTTTATTATCTCATCCATTAGCGGGGAGTGTAAAGCCAAATGAAACACCATATAAATCCGTATTGATATCTAAAAATAAATATAAGGAAATTGATTTGGTATCATTGCGGATAATTGAAGATAGTATCGAAATGTCAGAGAAATTAATTAGAGATAGAAAAATGAGAAAATGGCCTGAGAGAATAATAAAAGATTTTGCAATTATTGATCTTGATTTAATTTCTAGTGCAATTGAGAGTGCATATTAAGTAGGAGGAAAAAATGTCAAAAATTTATGATGTAGCAATAATCGGAGCAGGACCAGCAGGACTGGCTTCAGGGTTATATGGTGCAAGAGCAAAAATGGACGTAGTTATTCTTGAAAAAGGTGCGACAGGTGGACAAATAGTAACGACTGATGAAGTAGCCAATTACCCTGGAGGTATTCATGAAGCTACTGGTCCAGCATTGATTGCGAGAATGGTTGAACAATGTAATGAATTTGGTGCAACAATTATGAAGATAGGTGTAAAAGAAGTTAATTTTGAAAATAAAATTAAGGAATTAACATTAGATGATGGGTCAATTTTAAAAGCAAAAACAGTAATTATAGCAACTGGTGCTAAGCCAAGAAAAGCTGGAGCGCCAGGAGAAGATGAATTAACTGGTAAAGGAGTATCATATTGTGCTACATGTGATGCGGACTTTTTTACTGATATGGAAGTATATTGTATTGGTGGAGGAGATACTGCTGTAGAAGAAGCAATATATTTAACTAAATTTGCATCTAAAGTTACTATTGTTCATAGAAGAGATGAATTAAGAGCAGCAAAATCAATTAGAGAAAAGGCGTTTAAGAATGAAAAAATTGATTTTATTTGGGATTCGGTAGTAAAAGAGATTAACGGTGATGGTATTGTTGAACAGATGATACTTACTAATAAAAAAACTGGTGAAGATATGGTAATTGATGCGCCAGAAGAATTTGGTACATTTGGTATTTTTATATTTATTGGTTTTATTCCAAATACAGATTTATTTACTGATAAAATTGATTTAGATCGCGGGTATATTGTGACTAATCAAGATATGAAGACAAATATTGAAGGTGTCTTTGCAGCAGGTGATGTAAGAGTTAAGTCATTAAGACAGGTTGTAACTGCAACAGCTGATGGAGCAATAGCAGCTGTACAAGCAGAACATTATATAAGTAATAATTATTAAGAAAAGGAGGTGGGTTTATGCAAATGTTGGATAAAGATACATTTGAAAATGAAGTAATAAATGCTAGCGGATATGTTTTAGTAGATTACTTTAGTGATGGATGTGAACCATGTAAAGCTTTAATGCCGTCTGTTGAAGAATTATCAGTTGAATTTGAAGGAAAAGTTAAATTTTATAAACTTAATACGACTAAAGCAAGAAGATTAGCAATATCACAAAGAGTTATGGGGTTGCCAGCAATTTTACTTTATAAAGATGGAGTTAAAGTTGATGAATTAACTAAAGATGATGCAACTAGAGAGAATATTAAAGTAATGATAGAAAAAGTTTTATAAACTTTTTTACCTAATATAATAGGAGGTGTCAACCTTGCGTTTAGAAATAGGCGAAATAAATATAAAAGATGTTAAATTTGGTGACAAATGTGAAATTTTAGATAATATTTTATATATTAATAAAGAAGAATTGATTGGATTAATTGATGATGATCATTTTGAAAGCATTGATATTGATATTGCAAAGCCAGGAGAAGAAGTAAGAATTACTCCAGTAAAAGATGTTATTGAACCAAGAGTTAAAGTTAGTGGTGAAGGTGAAATATTCCCTGGAGTTATTAATAAGGTTAAAACTGTTGGCTCAGGAAGAACGCATGTATTAAAAGGTTCAGCAGTTATTACATGTGGTAAAATTGTAGGATTTCAAGAAGGAATTATCGATATGAGTGGACCAGGTGCGGACTATACACCTTTTTCAAAGTTAAATAATGTTGTAGTTGTTTGTAATCAAAAAGATGGTTTAGAACCACATTCTATCGAAAAGGCAGTTAGATTAGCTGGTTTAACAATTGCAGATTATCTAGGAAAACTTGGTAAAGATATTGAACCTAATAATATTGAAACATATGAAACTAAACCGTTATTTGAACAAGCAAATGAATATCCAGAATTACCTAAAGTTGGATATGTATATATGCTTCAAACTCAAGGTTTAATGCATGATACTTATGTGTATGGAGCAGATGCTAAACATTTAATTCCTACTATGTTATATCCTACTGAAGTTATGGATGGAGCAATATTAAGTGGTAACTGTGTATCAGCATGTGATAAAAATACAACGTATCATCATTTAAACAATCCAGTAATTAAAGAATTATATAATCAACATGGAAAAGAAATTAATTTCATGGGTGTTATTATTACTAATGAAACTGTATTTTTACAAGATAAAGAAAGATCTTCTGATTTTGTAGCAAAATTTGCTGAATATTTGGGGCTTGATGGAGTAGTTATTACTCAAGAAGGTTTTGGAAATCCGGATACAGATTTAATTATGAATTGTAAAAAAGTTGAAGGTAAAGGTATTGATACAGTAATACTTACTGATGAATATGCTGGTAGAGATGGTGCAAGCCAATCTTTAGCTGATGCTGATCAAGCTGCTGATGCTGTAGTAACAGCAGGAAATGCAAATGAATTGATTGAATTACCACCTATGAAAAAAATTATAGGAATGCTTGATTATGTAGATAATATCGCTGGTGGATTTGATGGATCGCTTAGAGAAGATGGTTCAATATTGGCAGAGATACAAGTTATTACAGGTGCAACAAATGAATTAGGTTTTAATAAACTTACAGCAAGAACATATTAAGAGGAGGAAAAATGAATATACTTGAAAATAAAAAAGTAATAATCATTGGTGACCGTGATGGAATTCCTGGTCAAGCAATTGAAGATTGTGTAAAAACAGTAGCTACTGCAGAAATAGTTTTTTCGGTTACTGAATGTTTTGTCTGAACGGCTGCAGGAGCAATGGATTTAGAGAATCAAAATAGGGTAAAAGCATTAACAGAAAAGCACGGAGCAGAAAATATAGTAGTATTGTTTGGAACAGCTGAAGCAGAAACAGCTGGTCTAGCAGCAGAAACAGTGTCAAATGGAGATCCAACATTCGCAGGATCATTAGCAGGTGTAGCTTTAGGATTAACGACTTACCATGCTATCGATACAGAATTCAAAGATTCAGTAGATGCTGATGTATTTGAAGATCAAGTTGGAATGATGGAAATGGTATTAGATTTAGATGCAATACAAGAAGAAATGAAAATGATTAGAACAAATTTCTGCAAATTTCTGTAAAACCCTAAAAAAGATTTGAAAATTTATTGAAAAGGTTCAGTGGAACCAAGGAAGCTATTCAAATAAAGATAGTTTGGAGGCAAAAATAATGAAAAAAATTAAAGTAGTACATTATATAAATCAATTTTTTGCTGGAATCGGCGGAGAAGAAAAAGCCGATATTAAACCAGAAAAACGTGATGGAATTGTAGGCCCAGGAATGGGATTGAACGGATTTTTTAAAGATGAAGCTGAAATAGTTGGAACAATTATTTGTGGTGACTCATATTTTAATGAAAACGTAGAAAAAGCACAAGCTGAAATAATTGAAATGATTAAAAGTTATAGTCCAGATTTGTTTATTGCTGGTCCTGCATTTAATGCTGGAAGATACGGTGTTGCTTGTGGTAATATAGCAAAATTTGTAAAAGAAGAATTAAATATTCCGGTTATTACTGCTATGTATGTAGAAAATCCTGGTGCAGATATGTATTGTTCAGACGTATATATGATTGAAACTGGAAATTCTGCAGTATCAATGAGGAAAGCATTACCTTTAATGGCTTCATTTTCATTAAAGTTATCTAAAGGTGAAGAAATCGGTACACCTTTAGAAGAAGGTTATTTACCAACAGGAAAGAGAAGAAATGTTTTTGTTGATGAAATAGGTGGAAAACGTGCTGTTGATATGTTAGTAAAAAAACTTAATGATGAAGAGTTTGAAACAGAGTATCCAATGCCAATATTTGATAATGTAGAACCTGGTAAAGCAATTAAAGATTTATCAAAAGCTAAAATTGCATTAGTTACTTCTGGTGGAATTGTACCTTGTGGCAATCCTGATAGGATTGAATCATCTTCTGCATCAAAATATGGGAAATATGATATCACAGGTGTTAATACTTTAGTTGGATATGAAACTGCTCATGGTGGTTATGATCCGTCATTTGCAAATAACGATGCAAATAGAGTTGTGCCATTAGATGTATTAAGAGAAATGGAAGAAGTTGGAACTATTGGTGAACTTTATGGTGCATTTTATTCAACTGTAGGGAATGGTACTGCAGTTAAAAGTTCGCTTGAATTTGCTGAAGAGTTAACAGAAACTCTTATTAAAGATGAAGTTGATGCAGTTATTTTAACTTCTACTTGAGGAACTTGTACACGTTGCGGTGCAACGATGGTAAAGGGAATCGAAAAATCTGGTATTCCAGTAGTTCATATATGTACAGTTGTTCCAATTTCATTAACGGTTGGTGCTAATAGAATTGTACCAGCAATAGCAATACCTTATCCATTAGGAGATCCAACTTTGGATGAAATCGAAGAAAAAGATATAAGAAGAAAAATTGTTGAAAAAGCATTAATTGCATTAACAACAGAAGTTAGTGAACAAACTGTATTCTAAGATTAAAGATAAGTGGATGGTATATGCTATCCACTTTTTTAAAATGGAGGGTTATTATGAATTATTCGGTAATTAAATCAAGTGGTTATATTTTAGTACATACACCAGATATGATTTTACAAAATGGAACAACTCAAACTGTAGAAAGATATACTAATCCAGATAGTGAATATTTAAAAGAAATAAAAAATCATTTTAGAACGTATGAAGAGGTAGTAAATTATGCACCAAATCAAACATATATTGGAAATATGACTCCAAGTGAATTAGGTGAAATAGAAAAACCTTGGTATAAAAATAATCTAAAAGATGCTAGTAGAATTGGTAAATTTGGAGAAATTATGCCTCAAGATGAATTTATTGCATTGATTAAGATGGAAGATGTATTTGATTTAGTAGTACTTGAAAAAGAATTTATTAAAGATGTTATATTAAAAATAGAGGCTAATCCGTTAATTAGTGCTGAAAAAACTAAAAGATTAGGTGAAGGTATTGAATTGACTGAAATAGAAGAATTAGTTAATAGTCATCATTCAGAACCAATATATAATAATTATAAATTAGTAGGTTGTGTTAAGAAAGCTCATGATATAGATGTGAATTTAAATGCCCATGTTATGCTTGAAAATCTTGTTGTAAAAGCATCAGGTGTAATTGCATTCGAAAATTTAATTGCAAGAAATAATGTAAATGTAGAGGATATTGATTATGTAATAGAATGTTCTGAAGAAGCTTGTGGTGATATGAATCAAAGGGGTGGAGGAAACTTTGCTAAAGCAATTGCTGAATCAGTAGGAGCAATAAATGCAACTGGATCAGATGTAAGAGGCTTTTGTGCTGGACCAATTCATGCTTTTATTTATGCTGCGAGTTTAGTAAAAGCTGGAACCTATGATAATGTAGTTGTAGTAGCTGGTGGAGCAACAGCAAAATTAGGAATGAACGGTAAAGATCATGTTAAGAAAGATATGCCTGTCTTAGAAGATACTTTAGGAGGTTTTGCTTTTTTAATTAGTAAAAATGATGGTATAAGTCCAATTATTAGAACTGATTTAACTGGAAGACATACAGTTGGAACTGGATCTTCTCCGCAAGCTGTTATTGGTTCACTTATAATGAATCCAATTGAAAAAGCTGGGTTAACTATTAATGATATTGATATTTACTCAGTAGAAATGCAAAATCCTGATATTACAAAACCAGCAGGAGCAGGAGATGTTCCAGAAGCAAACTATAAAATGATTGCAGCAATGGGTGTAAAAACTAAACAGATTGAAAGAAAAGATATGATGAGTTTCATTAAAGAACATGGAATGCCAGGATGGGCACCAACACAAGGTCATATTCCGTCTGGAGTACCATATTTAGGATTTGCGGGAGATGATATGACAACAGGTGAGCTTAATCGTGCTATGATAGTAGGAAAAGGTTCATTATTTTTAGGAAGAATGACTAATCTATTTGATGGAGCAAGTGTTATTATTGAAAGAAATCCTGGAAAAGTAGAAACAGAAAAAATAGATAAAGATGAAGTAAATAAGTTAATTGCAAATGCACTTAGAAACTTTGGCAAGCAAATGTTAGAGGATTAGGTGAAAAAATGACTAAAAAATTAGAAAAATTAATTGGGAATTCATTTATTGAAATTGCAAATGCAATAGAAAGTGGAGAATTTGGTAAGAAGATTAAAATTGGTTTAACGACTCTAGGTAGTGAACATGGAGCAAAAAATTTAATAGATGGGGCATTACTTGCAAAAGAAGAGTTAGATAATGTTGAAATAATTTTAATTGGAAAAGGAGATGTTGAATTTAAATCATATGAAACAGATTGTCAAAGTGAAATGCATGAAATTATGGATAAGTTATTAGAAGAAAAAGAGATTGATGCATGTGTTACTAGTCATTATAACTTTCCAATAGGAGTTTCTACTGTAGGAAGAGTTGTAACTCCTGCAATGGGAAAAGATATGATTATTGCAACTACAACTGGAACATCAGCTTTAACAAGAACAGAAGCTATGTTTAATAATTCGATTTATGGAATAATTGCTGCAAAAGCAGTGGGAATAAAAAATCCAAAGGTTGGAATACTTAATCTTGATAATGCTAGAGCTGTAGAAATAGCTCTTAAAAAATTAAAAGAAAATGGTTATAATATTAACTTCTCAGAGTCAAAAAGAGCTGATGGCGGGAATATTATGCGTGGTAATGATTTATTAATGGGTTCATCAGATATTATGGTAATGGATACATTGACTGGTAATATTATGATGAAGATGTTTTCATCTTTTACTACTGGTGGCAAATATGAAGCATCAGGTTTTGGTTATGGTCCTGGAATAGGGTTTGATTATAATAAAGTAATCTTAATTTTATCAAGAGCATCAGGTGTACCGGTTGTAAAAAATGCAATTAAATATGCTGCTCAAATAGCAAAAAATGATATTTTAAATATAGTGAAAAATGAATATGAAGAAGTAAAAAAAGCAGGATATAAGGAAATTGTTGATAGTTTTACAACAAAATCTATATCTAGTAATAATAAAGAAGAGGTTACAATACCACCGAAAGAAATTGTTACAGAATCAATTTCTGGTATTGATGTATTAGATTTAGATGTAGCTTGTGAAGAGTTATGGAAAAATAATGTTTATGCTGAAACTGGAATGGGTTGTACTGGTCCAATAATAAATGTTAGTTCTAAAAATATTGAAAAAGCTAAAGAAATTTTAAAAAAAACAGAGTTTATTCTTTAAATATTTAATAAAAAATACCTATTCTTAATTAGAATAGGTATTTTATTTTTAAATATTTAATTTTAGAGTTGGAATTTGTTTATTTCTATATTAAGTTCAGCAGCTAAATGACTTAATTTTTCTGCTGCTTTTGCAACATCTTCAATTGCCAAGTTTTGTTGATCCATTGAAGCTGTAACTTCTTCAGCGCCTGCTGCAGATTGTTCTGAAACTGAAGAAATATTTTCTATTGAAGAAACGATATTAGTTTTATTTTCGTCCATTTCTCCAATGAAATCTCCTGTTTTCTTAATAACGATTCCAATTTCATCAATATGTTCACTTATTTCTTTAAATGCAATATTTACTTTTTCTACAGATTCTGTTTGATCTTTAGATCTATTATTTACATCATCCATTATAGAAACAGTTTTTTTAGTTTCACTTTGAATATCGTTAATAATTGTTCCAATCTGTTGAGCAGCTGTAGAAGATTCTTCAGCAAGTTTTCTAATTTCATCTGCAACTACTGCAAATCCTCTACCATATTCGCCAGCTCTAGCAGCTTCTATTGAAGCATTAAGTGCAAGTAAATTTGTTTGTTCTGCTATAGAAGAAATTGTTCCAATTATATTTCCAATATTTTCTGATTTTTCATCTAAGTTATTAATAGATGTTCCTACTAACTTTGTAGCATTATTATTTTCTTTAGTCTTTAATTGAAGCTCTTCAACTGCCTCAAGGCCAATTTTTTCGCTTTCAGCTATTGAATTTGCTGATTCTAACATAGCCTCAGTATTTTTCATTAGAGTAATAAATTGAGTATCTAATTTATTAGTTAAATTAACTGCTTGATCTGTATCGTGAGCTTGAGAAGTAGCACCTTGTGCAATTTCATCAACTGCTCTAGAAACTTCATTTGCAGATGCAGCAGTTTCTTCACTAGTAGCTGCTAAATTTTCTGCCTCAGATTCTAAATCAATAGTAACATCTTTAACTCTACCAACTATGGTAGCTAAAGTTTCGACCATTAAGTTGTAGTTAATTCCAATATCTTTAAGTTCTGTTTTTGTTTTTAAATCAAGTGAAGTATTTAAATTACCATCTTTAACTTTTTCCATTTCAGCAACTATTTCTTTAATGTTATTAGTTGGATATGATGAATAAATTATAGCAACAACAAATGCAAGTAATACAGCAATAACACCGATAAGTAATAGTGCTTTAATCATTTTATTAGTTGCATTTTGAATTTCAGTAGTTGATTGAGAACCCATTAATTTCCAATTATTTGTTTTTAAAGTAGTAAAATAAATGAATTTATCTTCGCCATTAAATTTATACACAACTGAACTTGAATCTTTTGAGTTAACTGCATCATCTATTTCTTTAACTGGGATAGGTGCTCCAATTAAATCTTCAATAGGATGAGTAAGAACATTATTTTGTGAATCAAGTAATATTGCATATCCGTCATTACCAATTTTTCTGCTGTTTACTGAATCTGATAATTTTGCAATAACTATATCAAGGCCGACGGCACCAATATATTTATTATTTTTATCAAAAACTGGAATAGTACCTGTTACCATCATATCACCAGTTGAAGCATCACTATAAGGGTCTGTCCATGCAGGGCCTGTAGCAGTTTCAGCTGCTTTGTACCATGGTCTACCTCGTGGATCATAATCTGATGGTAATTCTTGTGGTGGCATAATAAACATATCTCCATCTTTCGTTCCCATATAAGCACTTGTAACTTCAGCGTGACCTGTTAAGTAGTTATCAAGGACACCAAGTAGATATGGCTTATATTCAGGATGAATAATAATTTCTTTAGCATCAATATTTTCGCTAAGCATAATGAGACCATTATTATACCCCTCAAAATACATATCAAGATTTTCTGCGATTTGGTTAGTAGTATTAATTGTAGCGTTTTCTAGTTCCCTTGAAAGTAGTTTTGTCGAAGTTTTATTAGCAAAAAAACTAATAACTAAGATTGGAACAATTATTACTAAACTAAAAATAAGTATAAGTTGCTTTTTCATTTTTTCCTCCTTTAATATTTATAAATATAATATACCTTTAAATAGATGTGTTAAACAAAATATTTTGTAATT
>JAYEHA010000330.1:0-2002 GCA_034659335.1 Bacillota bacterium | reverse complement strand
AATGAAATTCATGAAATAAGACTTTCAGGAATTGAAGAAGAAAATCACAAAGAAATTTATAGCCTATTAAAAATTAAAAATCCATTAAAAAGAATTTATAAAAAAATGAGTTTTAATTTGTAGTGCCAAATGAAAAAGTTAAATGTTGCTATATCAACAGAGCTGCTATTATTACAGGGAAGTTGGGCTAACTTAATGACATTGGTCAAATTGACTATTCTTTTTTTTATTTAAATTTAATTCTTTTTATTATTTCTTTATTAGATATTTGCAATTGGATATATTCTTCAATAGCTTCCTCAACCGCTAATGCCCTATCAAGATCTTTAAATATAATCATTGTATAATCATTATTCTTTTTAATAATAGTAGCTTTTTCTGGGTAAAAATTTTTATATTCATCTATATCTATATCAAATTTTTCAATTATTCTTATTGAAAAAAAAGGTTGATATTTATCATTTGGCGTTTTATACCCTGTGTAGTAAAAAATAATTTCAGTGATATCATGATTATTTTTTACATCAACCAAAACCTTGTTTTCCCAATCTTCAGGATATTTAAATTTGAAATTATAATTTTTATTATAGTAAAAGTCATCATTATAATAAAGATTATAATATTTAAAACCAATAAAAATAAATAAAACAGATATCAACAAGATTATGAAAATAATAGCTTTTCTTTTCATAAAAACTCCTTTAAAAATACAACTACATCTTTATAATTTTATAAGATGATTATAACATTAATTGTTGATTTATTCAATATATATGTTATTATATATTTAAGTTGGTGTTACAAAGCAAATTATAGGAGGTCTTATGAAAAGAAAAGTTTTAACTAGTTTAATTTTATGTATAATATTAAGATTATCTTCAATGAGTATTGTTTTTGCTAATACTGGGGACCCTTTAGAGTATGATGATACACTCGGAAATTATAATAAACAAAACAATTTTTATTATAATCAGGGTAAAAAGGAGATAGAATCTAAAATTACAACAAAATCTTATCCAGAAGTTAAAGAATCAAAATCATTAAACATTGTAAATTATTCTCAAGGCGATTCAGATTGGGCAAATAAACCTATGGGAAGTACAGAAGGTTGGAATTGCACAATTGGTATTAGCGGCTGCTTATTAACAAGTTTTACAATGATTAACGATTATTATGCTAGTAATGATGATCCGGGTGAAGTTAATGATACATTAGGAAAGTATGCTTGTCCGTTTTGGTGGTCTACTGCAGCAAATAAATATAATTTAACATTAGAAACTCGCCAAAGTATTTCAAATAATAATTATGCTAAAACGTTTATTAAAGGAGCTTTACGTAATAATACACCCGTTATCGTTGGATTTGATAAAGGAGGTTCAACACATTATGTTGTTGCTACAGGTTTTGATATAATGAATGATGATACAGAATACTATTATATTAATGATCCAGGTTCTAAGGATTATCCTATTATACAAGATTATTTGGATGCAGGTTATCGTATTCATAGAGTAGGAGTTTATACAGATTAAAAAATGACTTTTCACATTTGAAATTTAGCGTTTAAAGTCCTGTAGAACTCATAGGGTTTACAGGGGAAAAAACGCAACAAAAAAGACTGCCAGAAGGCCAATCTCATTAAGTTAAGAAAAAATGGAATAAAATAAACTGTAGAGTATACAAAAAAAGTATACCCTACTTTTTTTGTGTTTTTTGAGATAGATTTATGTGATTTTTTATAAAAAAAGCTTGACAACCGTGGTTAAAAATGTGGCGATCCCCTTAAATAAGGTATAGGAAAAGGAGGCGTCATATGAACGTTTATGCGAAAATTATAAAGAAAAAACTCGATGAGAGTATCGGGAAATTAGTAAATTTGACATCCTCCCCGCCCGTTCCTAATGTCACGAACGAGGATTCCTATAAGAAACTTACGAGGTTGTCTGCTGATTAAATGTCAGTCTATTTCTAGTAGACAAGTATAACGCAGACTTTAGGCTGT
>JAYEHA010000329.1:0-10258 GCA_034659335.1 Bacillota bacterium | reverse complement strand
CCAAAATATTGGCTGCACACCCCAAAAAAGATATGTAGAAAACACAAATAAGCCACCTTTTATTTCTTCTGGTTTTTCAAAACTATTACTCTTGAACATACTTAACCTCATTTCAATATCATTCCCCTAAGATAATATATATATATTAATTATCCTACTAAATGATTTATATTATTTAAAATGGGTATACACTTCATAAGAATATTTTTTTCTGAAAGCTATCCGGTAATATGTCAAGGACTAAATTTAAATAAATAGATAGATAAGCTATAAAATTTTGCATCACAAAATAGCCAACTAAAAACAAAAAATGTAGAAGTTAAATAAATTATTCAATTACATTACTTCCAACATACTTGTCGGAGTAAAGTTGATTATTTCTCAACAAGGCAAAAATCAAACGGATTAATTTGCGTGAAATAAGTGTGAATGCTCTTTTATGTTTATGCTTAAGTGTTTCATCATATTTTTTCTGATAATAAATTATAAACAATAGGATGAAAAGGTAATAAATCTTCATTAGTGGATAAAAAATTACTAAAAATATCTTTTAAAATTTTTTCTGCGCCAGGCAAACTATTAGGAGCAGAAGATCTAAAGCACAAACAACATTAGTTTTGGCACTTACATCAATACCAATAGATAGGGTTGTTAGAAGATTGTTTTTCATAAAGGTCACCTCCTTTCATGAGGGATGAGATTCATAACAAAAGAGATATCCTAATCTTAATAGCCCATAGCAACCTCGCACTATTGCATTCATTTTAAGAAATGCCCTGCTGTAGGTTACTTAAAAAGATGCAACATCCGTGTCAAAGTCTCTAGCTATTGAGTCAGGAAGCATACTTTCGAAGCAATAACCAAAGGTTTTGCAAGGGGCAAAAGAAGTTTCCTTCGCTAATCATCTATAAAACGATCATATCATTAGGATATCTTTTTAGTAAAAAAAGAAATAGTAGGCAACAGAGATTTGTTAGTTAGTCAAAGGTAAAATTTTTATGTTTTGTAAAAAGAGAACTTCTATTAAAACTAACTAATAATATCTCTATATAACTAGTATACGAGGAGTTATTATGATCAATGTTAAAGGATTATACCATTCATATTCAAAAGATGATAAATATGCAGTAAAAGATGCAAATTTTAAAATAAAAAAAGGTGAAGTATTTGGATTCTTAGGTCCTTCAGGTGCTGGTAAATCGACTACACAAGGAATCCTTACAGGTCTACTTCCTATTCAAAAAGGTGAAGTTACAATTGCAGATTTTGATATAAAAAATCCAAAAAAAGAAATGTTTAATCTTATTGGAGTATCATTTGAACAATCAAATGTCTATGATAAATTAACTGCATATGAAAATTTAAATTTTTATAGAAAACTTTTCGATGTTAAAACACGCTCTCCTCAAGAGCTTTTAGAACTTGTCGGTCTTGATCATGTTGCCAATAAAAAAGCTGGAGAATTTTCAAAGGGAATGAAACATAGACTAACATTTATAAGAAGCATGATTAATAATCCTCAAATTTGGTTTCTTGATGAACCTACAACAGGATTAGATCCTGCAATTGCAAGTGAAATAAAAGAAATTATAAAAAAAGAAAAAGAAAAAGGAGTAACAATTTTCCTAACTACTCACAATATGTATGTTGCTGATGAATTATGTGACAGAATTGCTTTTATTATTGATGGCGAAATCAAATTAATTGATTCACCTAGAAATTTAAAATTAAAGTATGGTAAAAAACTTGTTGATGTTGAATATTTTGAAAATAATATATTAAAAAAAGAAAGTTTATCATTAATTGAACCCAAAGATAAAGCAAGATTAAATGATATTATTAGTGCAGGTAATATTGAAATAATGCATACAAAAGAAGCAACTCTTGAAGAAATTTTTATAAAAGTAACTGGGAAAGGACTAAAATAATGATTAAATTATGGTACTGCTTTAAGAAAGACTTGGTTCTATCATTAAAAAGCTGGTATATTTATACAGAACTCATTATGGCTTTTGTATTTGTAATAATTCTTTTATTTATTGTTCCTGAAAATTTTAATTCTACTAAAACAATATATGCTTACTTTGATTTAAAACCAGCTGAAATGAATAGAATTAATGAATTTATAGAAGAAAGTGAAGATGAAATTATTTTACTTAATTCAAGAACTGATGTTGTAGATATTTTAAAAGAAGAAAAAAGTAGTATTGGAATGGTTGTTACTAAAAAATATAGAAGACTTGATTATGAAATAATTTTACAGGGATTTGAAAACAAAAAACTTAAAAGTTTAATGAAAACCAATTTTTTAATGCATTTCATTGAACAAACACCACATTACGAAAGTATAGTTACTACTAGCACTTTAATGGGAAATAATGAAAAATTAAGCGATAGATTAAATATGCTACCTGTGTTCTTAACTTTGAATGCTTCCTTTATGGGATTATTTATAATTGCATCATATATATTTCTTGATAAAGAAAGAGGTACAATTAGAGCTTTAACTGTAACACCTTTATCTGTATGGCAATATTTAATAAGTAAAGTTGGACTTTTAGTAGTTTCAGGATTAATGTCCAGTTTTATCACCACAATATTTGTTGCAGGTACAAAAGCAAATTACATAGGTTTGTTCTTTTTACTAGTAACAACAAATGTTTTCGGTTCAGTTCTTGGATTATTAATAACCAGTTTTTTCAAAGATATGGCATCAGCAATGGGATGGATGTATTCTGTGATCATTATACTTATGTTCCCATCTTTTTCATATTATATGCCAGCCTTTTCACCACTAGCATTAAAATTGTTACCATCATATCCAATGCTATTTGCATATAGGGAACTTTTTTTTGAAAATGGAAATTTAAGTTATGTTTATAATGTATGTTTGATGTTTACTGTATTATCTATAATAATATTTTTAATAGCAAATAAAAAATTCAAAAAAAATTTAACTATTTAAGGAGGGATTATAATGAAGCGAATACTTGCAATAGTGGGAAGAGATATAACAAGTGGAAAACGAGATTTTATATATGCTTATATTATGATTATGCCTTTTATAATGGCTCTTATTTTAAAAGCAATTATTCCTGGGGTCGATACCACAACAATAAATGTAGCAGTACTTGATACATTAGAACCTCAATTACTTGAATATATTGATGAATTTGCAAAAGTTAAAGAATTTGAAACAGTTCAAGATATAAGAATTAGAGTCTCTAAAACAGATGATTATCTAGGCCTTGTTAAAAAGAATGATAAATACAATATTATTAGCCAAAATAATGAAAGTGAAGGATCTTATGATTTTTTAGAACTTATAGTTAACAGTTATCAAAAGGATTTATATATTTTCCCAATTGATATTAAAATAACCGATAGTGGTTGGCGACTTCATCCACTTAAACAAAAAGGTACAAATTTTTTAATTATTTTCACCACTGTATTTGGCGGTATGTTAATATTACTTAGTCTTGTTGAGGAAAAAATGAGTAATACACTTTCTGCAATTAACATTTCACCTACATCAAAATTTGAGTTTATTATAGGTAAAAGTATTTTAGGTTTAACAATACCAATATTTGGTATTATGGGAATATTGGTAATTATTGGTTTTGATTCTATTAATTATTTAATGGTAATTGTAGTTTCAATATCATTATCATTTATTAGCATGATTATTGGATTTGTTATAGGTATTATGAATGATGAACCAATAAGCGCGATAGCAAGTATGAAAATGATATTTATACCTGTCATGGGTTCAGTATTTGGAGCAATGTATCTATCAGAAAAATTTATACCTCTTCTTTATTGGTCTCCATTTTATTGGGCATATGAAGCAATGAATTCAATAATTCTTAATGAAGCAACATGGTCAATGATATTTAAAAATTGTAGTATTATTATATTTATAACGTTATTAGTTTTTATGATGTTGAAAAATAGAATCAAAAGAGGTCTTAACTAAAAAGGAGAACAATTATGAATGGTATGGGAATATTCGGATTATTTTTAATTTTATACGCTGGATTTGTTGTATTCATTGCAATTAAAAAACCAAAGTCTATTTGGGAAATGGCAAAAATTAAATTTTTCATTAAATATTTAGGTGAAAGCGGTACAGTTTACTTTTTCTACATTTGGGCTGCATTAGCTGGTGTAATAGGTATTTGGTTGTTAATTAAATAATGCAAGCTATCAAAGTATTTAATATTAAACCCCCTACTAAATTTTTAGTGGGGGTCTTTTGTGATAACAATATTCAACTCTTGTTTATTATTAATATTCCATTTTATCTTTAATACAAAACACTGCATATAGTGGTACTGATTTTATATCATTCTCAAATCCAAATTCTTTTGCAGAAATTCTAATTGAATATTTTGGATTATACTTTTTTTTATAAATATTTAAACTCCTAGAGCGTGTATTAAAGCCAGCTTTTACTTCAACAGGAACTACATTTCCATCAAGTTGAATAATAAAATCTACTTCAGCTGTATTTTTAGAAGTCCAATAAAATAATTCAAAACCATTTGTCTTTAATGCTTGTGCAACATAATTCTCAGCAATTGCTCCCATAAAACTAAATTGTATATTATTGTCACTCATTATAGAATGCAGAGGAATATTTGCTCTTGTTGTTAAAAGGCCAATATCACTCATATAAATTTTAAAACTAGATAAATCTCTATAAGCATCAATTGGTAAATAACCATGATCAATTCTATTACATCTTAAGATAATACCTGCAGATTCTAACCATTCTAATGCCACTCCAAATATAGTTGATGTTCCACCTTTTTGAACTACTTTATATTGAAATTTTTTATTATCTTTAGCTAATTGTACCGGAATAGAATTGTATGAATTTTTCACCTTAATAGCTTCTGAATTAGAAGTATATTTAGACATATCTGCTATATAATTATTTAAAATATCATTTTTTATCCCACTACTATCAAGAATCTTCTTATTTAATAAATATTTATTTATCGAATTAGGCATTCCACCGACTATTAAATACGTTCTATATAATTCTAAACTAAGAGCATGAAGAGATTCACCTATATTTTTATTTTTAAAATAACATTTTCGTATCTCTTTTGATAAATTTTCTCTTCCTAGTGCCCAAAGAAACTCTTCAAAATCCATAGGATACATATCTAATAATTTTACTTTACCAACAGGAAATGAATATTTTTTTCTGTTAATAACAATACCTAACAAACTACCAGCTACAATAATATTATATTCTGGAGCCTCTTCACAAAAATATTTTAATGACGTAAGTGCTCTTTCAGAAACTTGTATTTCATCGATAAAAATTAAAGTTTTTTCTTTTTTTATATGTTCACCAAAATATAATTCTAATCTATTTATAATAAATTCAGGTTTTATACTCTCTTCAAAATCTTTTATAATTTCCTTTTCTAATTCTAAATTAACATAAATAACATTTTCATAATTATTTTTACCGAATTTTTTTATTATATATGTCTTTCCAACTTGTCTAGCTCCATGAATTAATAATGGCATTCTATCAATTGATTCTTTCCATTTAACTATTTCATTTGTTATTTTACGTAACATATCAACCTCCTTTTTCTATATACTATCACATTTTTGATATTTAAGTGGGGAAAAATCATTTTTTTTTGATTTTTACCCACTTAAATATCGCATTTGCTTTTCAATTATCAATTGTAATACTAATGAAAAATCAAACAATAAAAAAACTGATCTATATTGTGATCCTATATCCATGCCTTGCCTATTTAAAGTTGTTGGATCATGAATCAAAAAAATAATCAAATAATTCATTATATATAGAATTTTCAGTATGTCCTCCTATATAACCAGATTTAACATCAATTACTCGTTAAGTTATCTAAATTTTTAAATCCTTGACAGTTTGATAAAGATGAAATATAATTTTTAATATATTAGACTATGAGAAGATAAGTAATTAATTTTTAACTTTTAGAGAGTGCCTACTTGCTGGAAATGGCATAGTAACAAATTAATGAAAAAAGACTTCAAGTTATTTATTGGATGATTTGATAATAAATCGGGTGCTCCCGTTATTGAGCTAAAGTATTATATACTTATTAAGGTTAATATGGCAACATATTAATAAACTGCGGTGGTAACACGATAACTTTCGTCCTCAAAAACATTTTTGAGCATGGGAGTTTTTTTATTTATGATAGGAAATCGTAATTATAGCGGTTAAATTAATGTATTTTTATGAAAGGAGAAATGTATGAATCAAGAAAACACAATCGAAAGAAAATTAACTGAACAAGAAGCTATACGTGTAAAAAAGTTAGAAGAACTTAGAGAAATGGGTGTAAATCCATTTGGAAAGAAATATATGCCAACACACCATTCTGAAACTTTAAAAGAAACTTATGCACCATATTCTAAAAAGGAATTAGAAGAAAAGCAAATAATTGTTTCAGTTGCTGGTCGTATAATGACAAAAAGAGGTAAGGGTAAAGCTGGTTTTATGCATATTCAAGACAATGATGGCCAAATCCAAATTTACTTAAGAAGTGACCAATTAAGCGAGTTGGAATTTAAACTTTTTAATAGATGTGATATTGGTGATATCGTTGGTATTGAAGGCATTATGTTTAAAACAAACACAGGAGAAGTAAGTGTTAAAGCAAAAAAATACCATCACCTAACAAAAGCATTAAAACCATTGCCAGAAAAATTCCATGGAATACAAGATGATGAAATTAAATTAAGAAAAAGATATTTAGATATTATAATGGACAGAGATGTAAAAGAAATCTTCTTAAAAAAGCAAAAATTCTGGTCTACAATTAGAAACTATATGATTGAACACGATTTTTTAGAAGTAGAAACTCCAATTCTTGAAACATCATCAGGCGGAGCATCTGCAACACCATTTGCTACTCATCATAATGCTTTAGATATTGAAGTATTCTTACGAATTTCGATGGGTGAATTATGGCAGAAAAAACTTTTAGTAGCCGGATTCGATAAAACATTTGAAATTGGCAGACAATTTAGAAATGAAGGCATGAGTCCTGAACATTTACAAGATTATACACAAATGGAATTTTATTGGGCTTATGCTGATTTTGAAGACGGAATGAAATTCACTAAAGATTTATATAGAAAAGTAACAAAAGCTGTTATGGGCTCTTCTAAATTCACATCTAGAGGTTATGAAATTGATATGGATAACGAATGGGAAGTTTATGACTTTGAAACAATCATTGAAGAAAAAACAGGTATTAATATCTTTAATACAACTAAAGAAGAAATCGAAAATAAATTAGATTCTTTGCATGTAGAATTTGATCCAAACATTGGATTCTGGAGAATGGTCGATGTATTATGGAAAGTTGTTAGAAAAGATTTATCCGGCCCTGGATTCTTAGTAGGACAACCAGTACAATTAAATCCTCTACCTAAGCGTTTAGATAATGATGATAGAAAAGTTGCTCAAATGCAAATTATCTTAGCTGGTTCTGAAATGGGTAATGGTTATACAGAGTTAAATGATCCTATTGACTTAGAAGAAAGATTTAACGAACAGAGAACTATGGGTGAAGAAGGCGATGAAGAAGCTCACGAACATGATGAATCGTTTACTGAAGCTTTAAGATATGGTATGCCACCAGCTTATGGTTTTGGTGTTTCTGAAAGATTATTCTCAGTTATGATGGATAGACCAATACGTGAATGTGTATTTTTCCCATTAATGAGACCAAAAGCATAATAATATAAAAAATTATTAAGAAAGGGAATTAATCATAAAGACTAATTCCCTTTTTACATTATAATAAAAATATGTTTATCTAGATTCTTGCAACACCTGATTTAACAGCTACATCATAAACAGCTTTTGCCACTACTTTTGCAACTCTTTCATCTAATGCTGAAACTATAACCTTATCTTCTTTTAAATCTTTTTCTTCAACTAAACTTGCAATCGCATATGCTGCAGCAACTTTCATTTCCTCATTTATATCACTTGCTTTTGCATCAAGTGCTCCTCTAAATATTCCAGGAAATGCTAATACATTATTTATTTGATTATCGTAATCGCTTCTTCCTGTTCCATATATTCTAACTCCTGCCTCTTTTGCTTTTTCAGGAGATATTTCCGGATCAGGATTTGCCATTGCAAATACTATAGCATCACTATTCATTGATTTTGCCATTTCTACTGTTAATACATCTTTAGCAGAAACTCCAATAAATACATCTGTATTTTTCATTGCGTCTTTTAAACTACCATGTATTTTTTCTTTATTTGTAAGCAATGCTATTTCATCTTTTACTGGATTTCCATTTTCCTTATCACTTGATATAATACCTTTTCTATCACATACTAAAATATTATTTACACCTAAATTTATTAACATTTTTGTTATTGCATTTCCTGCAGCTCCTGCACCATTAACTACAATTTTTATTTCGTCAATTTTTTTATTAACTACTTTTAATGCATTAATAATAGCGGAGGATACAACTACCGCTGTTCCATGTTGGTCATCATGAAATACAGGAATATCTAATTCTTCTTTTAATCTTTTTTCTATTTCAACACATCGTGGTGATGAGATATCTTCTAAGTTTATTCCACCAAATGATGGTGCTATCATTTTTACAGTCTTAACTATTTCATCAACTTCTTTTGTATCTAAACAAATTGGGAATGCATCAATATTTGCAAAAGCTTTAAATAAAATACTTTTACCTTCCATAACCGGTAATGCTGCTTCAGGACCAATATCTCCTAATCCCAAAACTGCAGTACCATCTGTAACTACAGCTACAAGATTGCCTTTTGAAGTATATTTATATACATCATCTTTGTTTTGATGAATTTTTCTGCACGGTTCTGCCACTCCTGGAGTATAAGCAATTGATAAATCATCTTTATTTTCTAACTTCACTTTACTTATTACTTCAATTTTACCCTTATTTTTTTCATGCATTTCTAAAGCCATTTTATCATAATTCATATTTTCTCCTTAGTAAATAATTTACTTTAAAATATTTTTTTCAATTTGATTATTAAAATATTGTCTGATTGCATCTAAATCATTTGCTTTTGAAAAACCTAATCTAAAATCTGAACCTTTATAATTTTTCTTAGAATAATTACTAATTACTAACTTATTTGATAAATTCATTTCTTTGATATAATTTAAAGCTGATAACTTATTAGCAATTATTAACTCTACATTTTCATTTAATAAATTGTCAAATAAAATTTCTTCATTTGGTGATTCAATTTTATTCACTCTATTATTATTATCAAATTCATCAAAATAATTATATCCATCCAGATGACTAATAGTATAACTATTAATATCTTCAAATTTACTTATATCTATATTCTTTTCTTTTATAGAAACAAATATATATTCACTATATTCTCTATATGCATCAGAAAAATCCATAATATTCTCTCTATCTTTAGAATATGATATAGCTGGAATTATATCAACAGCACCACTTTTTAACATTTCTAATGATGTTTCCCATGAACAAATAAAATATTTAATTTTAATATCCTTATCTTTAAATGCTTTATTAATAAATTCAACATCAATACCAGCTAATTTATTATCTTTAAACGTAATATATGGTGGATACGGACTTGATGCTATTATTATAGTCTTTGGTTCTCTTAGTAAATTATAAAATTCAAAACTGTCATATTCCAAACTTCCAATTTTATCACTCAATTCAGAAAGCGATTCTTCCTCACTATTAAGATTATGAGTGATTGATTGCACATTACTAGCAATATCATTTACTGATTTTGCTAATTCTTCTAAATAGCTATTTGTCTTATTAAAATGCTCTTGAGTACTATCAGAAATTAATATACTTTGATCAGAAAGATTTACAACTTTATTAAAAGCATTTTCCACTTTCTGTAAACTGATAACACTCTCATTAATTGACTTACTTACATCAATAATCGATTTAGTTACAGATTGAATCCCCTCTTGTGTAGTTTCAGAAACATTTGACATCACATTTATTCTTTCAACTAATTTTTTTCCAATAGTTTCAGTTTCATTTGCAAGTTTTCTAATCTCATCTGCAACAACTGCAAAACCTTTACCTGCTTCTCCCGCACGTGCGGCTTCTATAGATGCATTAAGTGCTAATAAATTTGTTTGTGAACTTATTTTTAATACTTCCCCTATCATATCTTTTGAATCATTTGTTGCTTCATCTAATTTAA
>JAYEHA010000328.1:0-2005 GCA_034659335.1 Bacillota bacterium | reverse complement strand
TTCTAATAATATTATTATTAAATTATTAACTTTTTATTAACTTTTAATTCTATTATCTAATTATTTTCTGATTAATACTGTCAGTTTTATATTGATCAGAATAATCATAAATATCTTCAATTTTGATTTCTGATTCTTCACTAGGAATATTATCAAAATAAACCATAATAGAATCTAATCCATTTAAAGTCACTTTTGTTGCATCAATATATACTTTATTTGTATTATGTTCATATTCTAAGGAATAATTATTTTCATCTAAATTCTTAGTTTGAGAAATATACTGATCAAAAGTCAACAATATTCCTTTACTTGAAATTACTTTAGCAGACTTTAACTCTGGTCTATCATAATCATTAGTAGATTTTTGATAATCAAATGTAGGTTTATTAGTTATTACTCTTTTATATTCATCGTAAAGTCCAGCTATTATTTTTAATTCCTCTTTACCCGAATCATTAAATTTATATTTTGATTTTACAAAACACCTCAAAACCCTTCCGCTATCATCTAATACTTTTTTTTCAAAAATAGATTTATTATCCGAATATATTATAGCATTTTCAGAGTTCTTTGATATCTTTCTATCGAAGTATATATATACTAATGATTCATTTACAGCATATGCATGCTCTATTTTAACTTCAATATCTAAAAAATCATCATTTCTTAAGCTTACTTTATAATCTATATCTGATATCTCTAAATAACTTTTTACATTTTCAATTTCGAAGTAATAATCATTTTTTTCCTTTATATTTGAAAACTTAACTAATATTTCCTTTTCATTAATCTCACGAACATCTATTGCTGATGAATATTTTAATGTACTCTCTTTGTCTTCTAAAGAGTAATTACTTCTATCTAAAGCACTCTCCATATCTATTTCATTATCAAATTTAACAACTATATAGTTTTCATCAAGTATATCTACATCATCAACTGATATCGAATTCATATTAGAATCAATACCCATAAATACAAAACTAGATTCTTCACCATCATTTATATATTCATCTTCCTTATTTTGAAGATCTCCTTTAATAAACATTTCATATTCACTTTCAGAAATCAGTTCTTCGTCGTTAAGTAAAATAGAAATAACTGTATCATTTCGCTTTTTTACAGTTATGTTTTTATGATTACCTTCTAAAAACAAAACCCCATCTTTATTTAATTTATAAAAAAGTGACATTTCAACACTTTCGTCTATTTCTTGAGTAAATGTTATATCAATTTGTTTTTTATTAATTGCTACAATTTTATGAATTTTAAAAGAAGATGTATCAACTATATCGTTAACTTCTTCAACTTTTTCTGTTTCTTCAGTTTCCTCAACTTCTTCTTCAACAACTTCTTCCTCTTCCTCTTCTTCACTATATATTCCAAGTACTTTGAAAATTTCTTTAGGAACAGCATTATTATCCGATAGATTAAATGCTAATATTTGTTCAGAATTTTTCTTTTTTAATTTTAACGTATTATAAATTACTTCTACTACATCTCCCCTTGTAAATTTATTTATAATACTTTCATTTACCGCATAATTAATATCAGTTACTATTCCAACTTCATAAGCTTTTTTATAAATATTATCACATGTGTAATCACTATCACTGTAATCTAAGGCTTTTATTAATAATTTATAGAATTCTTTCTCACTTAAAGTTTTATTTGGTTTAAATGTATTATCATCATAGCCATTAACAATACCTTTTTTTACACAATAACCCACATATGGGGCATACCATTCTGCTTCATTAACATCTTCAAAAATTGTCGAAGAATAATAATTTTTGTTATTATCCACATCTTTTTCTTTTCCAAGTATTCTTACTATAAAAGTAACTGCTTCAGATCTTTTTAATTCTCCATCTAAATCATAACCATATCCATTACCTTTTAGAATTTTCATTATTTTTAAATCACTAGTTATTTTGCTCATTTCTACTCCAAATGATGCTACGCTTAACCCAACTTCCCTGTAAAAAATTCAAAAAAGGTG
>JAYEHA010000327.1:0-2012 GCA_034659335.1 Bacillota bacterium | reverse complement strand
TTTTGTTTCACCTAAACTTTTAATATTATTCTCAAGTACCATATCTTTTTTCTTAATTACAATTTTATGTTCCTCTTTTAACTTTTTAATAATATCCTTTTTTGTAATAGATCCAAACAATCTACCATTTTCACCTGCTGTAGTCTTAATATTTACTGATACATTTTCGATTTTCGATTTTTTTTCTAATGCATCTTTTTCATTTTCAATATTTTTCTTTTTATTTGTTTCAACAATATGCTTATGCTCACTAATATTCCCATCAGTTGCTCTATCCGCTAAATTTCTATTAATTAAGAAATTTCTAGCAAACCCTTCACTAACTTCAACAATATCGCCCGCTCTACCAGTTCCCTTTACATCTTTCTTAAGTATAACTTTCATTATTCCTCCTTAGAAAACATTTCATCTAAAACGACTAACAATTCGTCTTTTACTTCATATATAGTTTTATCTTTAATTTGTGCTCCAGCAACAGTTAAATGACCACCACCACCAAATTTTTCTAAAATTAATTGAACACTAATTTCCCCTAATGACCTTCCTGAAATAAATACTATATCATCTTCTGTTATTCCTATTACAAAAGATACTTCTATACCTCTAATATTTAATAACTCATCAGCACCTTGAGCTGCAACTATTTGCTTTTTATCTACATCTTCTTTATTGAATAGTGAAATAGCAATATTATCATGATAAATTTCTGCATTATTTACAATATATGATCTATTTATATAATTAATTAAATCATACTGAAATAATTGTTTTACAGCTAAAGTGTCAGCCTCAAATTTTCTTAAAAATGATGCAACTTCAAATGTTCTTACACCAGTTTTAAAAGAGAAATTTTTAGTATCTACATAAATCCCTGCTAAAAGTGCCTCCGCTTCAATTTTATTAATACTTACCTTTTCATTTAAATATTGTAATACTTCAGCAACCAATTCACATGCAGAAGATGCATATGGTTCTTGATATGTCAATAATGTATCTTCAATTACTTCTTTTCCACGTCTATGATGATCTATCATAACCACCCTTTTAATTTTTTTAAGTAATTCAGGATTTTCAGTAAACGACGGTCTATGTGTATCAACTACAATTAACAAAGTATTATTATCAATTAATTCATCTGCCTCTAAATTATTAATGAATCTATATTCTCTATCCGTATTATCTACAAAACTTTTATGAATATCTTCAATACCCTCAGTAATATTATTTAAAAGTATAAACGTTTCTTTTCCTCTTGCTATAACACCACTAAACATTCCAATTGCAGCCCCATAACAATCCATATCTGGATTTATATGCCCCATAATAATAACATTAGAGCTCTCATCAATAATAGGAATTAATGCATGAGCTACAATCCTTGCTTTGATTCTATTTTTCTTCTCAACAGCTTTGCTTTTACCGCCATAAAATTTGTAATCATCATTTTTGTAAACAGAAACTTGATCTCCACCTCTTGCTAATGAAAGCTCAAGTGCATCATTAGCTACTTTACCAAGCGATAAAAAATCTTTCCCTTCAGTTGAAATACCCATACTTAAAGTCGGACTTAACGATGCATTTTCATTAATCTCTCTAATACTATCCAATATCGCAAATCTTTTTGCCTCTAAATTATTCAAATATTTTTTTTCAAATATTATTGTATATTTATCACTTTGTGTTTTTTGAATAAATCCATTAATTCTTGATGACCATAAATTTATTTCTTTTTGAATTCTACTTATTAAAATTGGTCTTTCTTCCTCACTTACATTTTTTAGATATTCATCATAATTATCAATTTGAAGTGATGCAATAACTGGTTTTTTATCTTCTATTAACATTTCCAAATCTTTTTGCTTGGTAATATCAATCCAATATAACATCATTATATAATTTATAACATCTTCATCCTCTGTATTTAATCTAACTATATTGTTATAAATTTGATAAGTCTTACCATTTTTCTTAATAATTTTCTTATCATCTGAATGAATTATATCATCAATATT
>JAYEHA010000326.1:0-2016 GCA_034659335.1 Bacillota bacterium | reverse complement strand
AATATTATTAATGATCTGATGATTAAACAACGCGGTATTACACAAATGTTTATTAATTACTTACATGAAAGAGGTTATATTAAAAAAACTGAAAAAATTAACGGGTCAATAGTAATTTCAAATCGATTTGTAGTAATTAATAGTCAGTTAGATTTAAAAGGAATTGGTAAAGTTCAGAAATATGAAACGGATATTAATCATTTAATCACATCTACTGATAAAGTGATTGCATATAAAAAATGGTTTATGGAGCAGTGGACAAATAATAAACTCTCAAAAAATTATAAAGAAGATTTTATAAAGCAACTAGAAAGCTATGTTAAAAATTATTCGCCAAAATTTGTTTATTATTTTATGTTGAATAAAATTTTTGGAGATAATTTAGAAGCTATTGATGAAAAACAAGAAAGTATTGGTTTGTATAATACAAAAATTTGGAATTTATTATATGAATTTCAAAGAGATGGTGTCTTAGGAGCAATCAATAAAATAGAAAAATATAATGGCTGTATTATAGCTGATAGTGTTGGTTTAGGTAAAACATATGAGGCATTAACAATAATAAAATATTATGAATTAATGAATAAGTCGGTTCTAGTTCTTTGTCCAAAGAAGTTAAGAGACAATTGGACTGTTTATACGTATAACAGTAATATTAATATTTTGAAAGACGATAAATTTAATTATGATGTAATTAATCATACTGATCTTAGTAGAGATGGTGGTTATACTGATATGATTAATTTAGATGAAATCAATTGGGGTGGATATGATCTAGTTGTTATAGATGAATCTCATAATTTTAGAAATAATAACAGAAAAAATGATAAACAAACAAGGTATGCAAAATTGATGGATGAAATCATTAAGGATGGTATTAATACAAAAATACTTATGCTATCGGCTACACCAGTGAATACAAGTCTATATGATCTTAGAAATCAGATATATTTGATTACAAAAGAAGAAGATAATAATTTTTCTGAGTCGATGGGCATTAATAATTTAGGATATACAATTAAGATTGCTGAAAATATTTTTAAAAATTGGTCTAAAATAGATCCAAATGAAAGAAAAGAAGTTTCTTTGATTGATGAATTAAATAATGATTTTTTTAAGTTATTAGATCAGTTAACAATATCTAGATCAAGGAATCATGTAAATGAATATTATAAAAAGAATATAAATTTTTCTAAACGATTAAAACCTAAATCAATATATACGGAGATTGATAAGGAATCAAAATTTATAACTTATAAGAAATTAAATGAATTATTTTTGAATTTAAATTTATCAATATATACTCCATCAAAATATATTAAAGATGATTATAAAAAATTATACAGGGAAATATATAGTTCTGAAACTAATAGTATTAAATTTACTCAAGAAGAGCGTGAATATGGTTTAGTTCATATGATGCGAATTAATTATTTAAAAAGATTAGAAAGTTCTATTTTTTCTTTTACGATCTCAATCAACCGATTATTGAATAAAGTAAAAACAATGATTAATAAAATTGAAAATTATAAAGATGAACCAATAGACTTTAATATTTATGATATTGATTTATTAGATGAAGATTATGATGAAGTGATTGGAAGCAATTTAAAGTTACATCTGAAGCATATTAATCGAGAAGATTGGTTAAAGACTTTAGAAGAAGATTATGAAATATTAGAAGTTATTTATAATCAATGTAGAGTTATTGATGTTAGTCGTGATAGAAAATTAGACATATTAAAGAAGGAAATACTTTTTAAAATAAATAATCCAATAAATAATAATAATCAAAAAGTACTTATTTTTACTGCTTTTGCAGATACGGCGAATTACATTTATGACAATATTCATAAATGGGCACTTAATAATTTTGATATTTTTTCTGCTTTAGTTACTGGAGGAGGTACTAATAAAACAAATTTTTCTATAAAAGGTTCAAATAGAAAGTTGAGTTATAATGAGATCTTAGTTAATTTTTCGCCTAAATCAAAACAGCGGCATTTGATGAAAAAT
>JAYEHA010000325.1:0-2024 GCA_034659335.1 Bacillota bacterium | reverse complement strand
GTCAATAACCCACGACCCTAAAGGGTCGGGGCTTGTAAAAGTCTTTGTTGATTAGACTAAGTTATTTAATTAGCTACGTTATGTGAGAATATATAGTTACCTGCGAATGTAATACCTAGTTTGCAGCTCTAAGGTTGATGATTAAACAATCTTGATTGGGAAAAGATAGTGTTGTCAACATCAAACCTCACAATAACATTGTCGAAGGTATCATTACTCCAAAAGGAGGACATAACATGAGTGTATATGTCATAAACAAAAGAAAAGAACCATTAATGCCTACAAGATCACAAAAAGCTAGAAAATTACTTAAAAGTGGTAAGGCTAAAATAGTCAAAAGAGAACCATTTACCATTCAATTGCTACAAGCAACTGGTGAAACTAAACAAAAAGTAACACTAGGTGTTGATTCAGGTAGTAAGGTAGTAGGAATATCAGCAACAACTGAAAAGAAAGAACTATATGTATCAGAAGTAATTTTAAGAAATGATATAGTAAACCTTTTATCTACAAAAAGACAAAATAGAAGAACTAAAAGAAACCGATTAAGGTATAGAGAACCAAGATTTAATAACAGAACAAAATCTAAAAAGAAAGGCTGGTTAGGACCAAGTATTGAGTATAAAATTAATACACATTTAACAGTAATATCCAAAGTGTGTGAAATTCTACCAATCGATAAAATAATAGTTGAAACAGCTTCATTTGATACTCAAAAATTAAAGAATGATAAAATTGAAGTTTTCGATTATCAACAAGGTAATCAATTAGGTTTTTGGAATGTTAGAGAGTATGTCTTATTTAGAGATAATCATAAATGTCAACATTGCAAAGGAAAATCAAAAGATAAGATATTAAATGTTCATCATATAGAATCAAGAAAAACAGGTGGAGATAGTCCAAGCAATTTAGTAACTCTTTGCAATACCTGTCATAATGATTACCATAAAGGTAAAATAGATTTAAAAATTAAAAAGGCTAAATCTTATAGGGATGCAACATTTATGGGTATAATGCGTTGGACATTTTATAATAACTTAAAAGAAACCTATAGTTCATTAGGAGTAGAAGTAAAAAACACCTTTGGTTATCTAACTAAAAACAAAAGAATAGAAAATAATTTACCAAAAGAACATTGTATTGACGCTTACTGTATTGCTGGAAATTTAGAAGCTAAATTATTAGATAATATCTTAATTCAAAAGAAAATAAGACAACATAACAGACAAATACATAAAGCTAAAATTCAAAAAGGTGGCTTTAGAAAACGTAATCAAGCAGAATATTTAGTAAAAGGTTTTAGGTTATTTGATAAAGTTACATACAAAGGACAAGAATGCTTTATTACTGGCAGAAGAAAAACAGGATATTTTGCTTTAAAAACAATAGATTATACAAAGGTGCATAATAGTGCCAAATCAAAAGATTTAAAATTAGTTGAAGCTAGAGGAAGCTTTATAAGTCAAAATATAAAAAGGAACAGATAAGGCAGACAATTCCTCACCTACCCTAAAGGGATAGGCGTTTCCTTGTTCCAAATACTTATGAATCTTTCGCTATAGGTTAGTAATAATTAATTATTAAATGAAATAAGGGTTTTCGTAAAGCACGGTCAGATTAGAAAAACGATGAAATTTAGTAAAATATATAAATTAAAATTAATTTTTTTGATTAAACCTTTTCCTTATGATATCTAAAGATGCAAGGAAACCTTTTGTTATCTATTATACGACAATGGGAAAGAGTTTTTATTAATGTAAAATCACTTTAGGAATTTAGAATAAAATAAGAAGAATAACAACAAACATATTAAATGAAAAAAGGGGTTATATGAAATTTAACAGTTCTAAAATCATCATAATAATTATTATTATTATTAGTATCGTTACAGTAAATATTAATTATACATTTTCTATTATCAATAGTAGAAATTTGATTTTAATTAATATATTAAATCATAAAGAAAATTATTTTGAAGGAATCAATAATAGTTTAAATAGATTTGAAATAGCTAATTTATTTGA
>JAYEHA010000324.1:0-2024 GCA_034659335.1 Bacillota bacterium | reverse complement strand
CCATTATCATTCTCTAAAAGATAGTTATCATCATCTAATACTAAAAAAGCTTTATAAAGCCAAAAATTTCTCCTTTTATGATTCTTCTCTTTAATAATATTTTCCATTCTAATAATCCCTGTAGTAGACCCCGAATTACTAATAATAATTTTTTCCTCAGAAAGATATACCACAATTTCTCTAGTATTATCAAAATAATCTCTATGAATTATTGCATTTCCTATTGCTTCAACTAATCCATCAATTACTATAAAATCAACTCTATCCTTAATGACTTTTATTGTATTTCTAAATAATACAATAGCATTACCCTTTAGATTTATTACCTCATTTGCATTTGCTATTTTATTTATTATTTTTACACCTACATAACTTAAATAATTTTGAGGAATATCACAAAATAATAATAACCCACCAATAGTCGGACAATAGTCTTTTGTTTCAAAATCATAACTAATTATTCCAATATCTGATAATAATGCTAGATTATGTGCTTGCCCTTGAATATTAGTCTTTTCTAAATATCGATTAATTAAATCAAAATTTAATACATTTGTGTTTAAATTGTATAAAGGAAATTTATCATTACCAATTAAGTTACTCTCTTGAAATAATAGTGCAATTTCATCAATTCTTGCAGTATCAGTAGTAGAACCCCTTCTAATATAAAATGCTCCTGTTTGTCTACTTTGATGTGGTTTATTATGACTTTTAAACACTGTGATAGTAACAATATCTTTATTTTCAATCACAAAATATTCAATCCTAATATTTACAGGTGGATCTATAGTTAAACTAATCAATTGTTGAATTCTCTCTTCTCCAAATTTTTCCTTATTAACACCTTTAACCACTTTCGTTTTATCTTCAATTCCATATATTAAATATCCTCTTCCACCTTGTGAATTTGCTAATGCAATAACATCTTTTGAAAGTTCACTTCTTTTATTATGAAGATCCATATTAAAATCCTCTTTAAAATCTAGTTTTGGACCCTCGCTCTGAGTCAATAAATACATTAATTTTTCAACATCCATCCTGCACCTCCATAATCATTACAATGAAAAGTTTATTATATTTATTTTATCACAAATATACAGTAAAAAAATTTCTTTAAACTCTTTGATAGATTGCAAACTTATCGGCATGTTTTTGGTAATTTTTAATAGGTTACAATTAATTAGACAGATTTCTCTAAATCTCACATGACTAAAGTCACATAGTTCTTAATTCATTAAGCTTCGCCTATACTCTCAATGCATTAATAATTGTTTATATTCTAAACATTATTCATTGCATTTACAGCATATAGAAATTCCTCTAAATACGGCAAGACTTTTACTCCCATGTATTCTCGTGAATATATTATCAATAATTTAAGGTTCAATTCAAAACCTTTTTTCTTTTAAATTATTATTACACGACTACCAAATGAGGCCTTCATCAAACCCTCTCTCTGTAATTACAACCACTCGGTTTTTCTACTGAAATTAAATGATTATAAACAAACACATTTCCATCTATAGAAGTCACTGGTTTTTCTTCTATCTTAAGCGGTATTTTATATTTTTAATATCTCCTTCTATAATTTAATATCTTTACTTTTCCATCCTCAATAGTATATTCTAAATAGTTAAAATTTCTATTTCCTTCAATTTCACCTCTTGACTATTGATTTTTGTTACTATATCGGTAAAAAGAACATCATTAATGATGGTAACCAGTCTGTTTTCACCATCCCAATTAACTTTATAACCAAGTTTTTTTACTTCTGTTACATAAATAGCTGTTGAACCATTAATATTAAATAACTCTACTTCTTGCCCATTTATTTCAGTTACAATATTCCTGAAACTCCCACCACTAAAGTAGTGGGGTTCTTAAATACACTAACTTCCAAAATACTCTCACAACCTCAAGGACTGCTACAACATATTAAGACTAATTAATTTCTTTAAGATTTTCACTAACTAAGCTTATTCTAATAAATTACTTTAGCGTTAGTATATGGCTCGTTTCAAAAC
>JAYEHA010000323.1:0-2051 GCA_034659335.1 Bacillota bacterium | reverse complement strand
TATGAATGAACAAAACAATATGGAAATTGAAATATTAGAAGAAATTAAGTCGCTAATTGAGTTTAAAGAGTTTGATATTTTACTTGAATATTTTGATTCTCTTCATTATATTGATATTGCTAAAATAATGGATGAATTTTCTAAAAATGAAAAAAATATTATTTTTGAATTAATTTCTGTTGAATTGGCTTCTGGTATTTTAAAAGAAACTAATTCAGAGACATTTTCAAATATATTAAAAGATTTAGATGACAGAAAAAAACATTTGATTTTAGATGAAATGTCTAAAGATGATATTGTAGATAAACTTGAAGATTTAGAAGATGAGCGAATTGTTGAAATATTTAAGCATATAGATATTGAAGATTCAAGAATAATAAAAAAATTGTTAACTTATGAATCTGATGTTGCTGGTGGTATAATGACTAGCGATTTTGTAGTATTACGAAAGGATATTACAAAACTTGAAGCGTTAGATTATTTAAGGGGGAATGCCCCAGATGCAGAAACAATTTATTATACTTTTATTATTGATAATCAATATAAATTAGTAGGTGTATTATCTCTTCGAGATTTAGTTGTGGCTGAAGATGACGCTAAAATTGAAGGTATCATGCATACAAATGTTATTTCAGTTAATGTTTATGATGATCAGGAAGAGGTTGCAAGAGTTGTATCTAAATACGATTTATTAGCTGTACCTGTTATAAATGATTTTGATAAAATAGTTGGTATTATAACCGTTGACGATATTATTGATGTAATTGAAGAAGAAGCAACAGAAGATATTATGAAATTTGCAGGTACTTCTGAATTTGATATGGATGAAGATAATAGCGTCTTTGAAAATATAGTTTCATCAACAAAAGCGCGACTTCCGTGGTTAATTATTACTGTATTTGGGGGATTATTATCAGCATCTATTGTAAGAGAATTTCAAGGAGTATTAAATTCAAATACAATTTTAGCATTATTTATGCCGCTTTTAGCTGGTATGGGTGGTAATGTTGGTACGCAATCTTCTACTATTACAGTAAGGAATCTTGCTATTGGGAGTATTGAACCGAAAGATATTCCGATTACATTATTTCATGAAGTTACTGTTGGTATAATTGTAGGTGTTATTTGTGCTCTTTTAGTTGCTATTGCTTCTTTTATATTACATGGACAGATGATAATAAGTGTAATTGTGGGTATTTCAATGATGATAAATATTATAACAGCAGCTACTATTGGAACTTTAGTACCATTAATTTTTAAAAAAATTAATATTGATCCAGCGATAGCATCAGCACCATTTATTACAACAACTGTTGATATAACAGGATTGACAATTTACTTTACAATGGCAACTTTCTTGATTACAAAGTTCGGGTAATATATTATGTATTTAAAAACTAAAGCAATTATTATTAAAATAAGGGATTTTTCAGAAAATGATTTGTTAATTGACCTTTTTACATTAAAAGAAGGCAAAATTACCGTTATTGCAAAGGGCGCAAAAAATGCTAAATCAAAAATTTCTGTGGCTTCAAATTTATTTGTATATGGTGAATTTGATTTGTTTATTGGGAAAAAATGGAATCGAATTAATTCATTAGAAATAATAAATAGTTTTTACTATATTCGTGAGGATATAGAAAAATTATCGTATGGATCATATTTTTTGGAATTGATACAATCAACGATTGTTGAAAAAAAGAGTGAAAAAGATTTATTTGTATTATTGTTAAAGACTTTAGATTATTTGCAGTTTGATAAATATATTTTTTTAAAAGTTTTATTTGAATTTAAACTATTGTGTATTTTAGGGTATACTCCTGAGTTGCATAATTGTACAAAATGCGGAGGAGATCTTAATAACAATATTAGTTTTAGTGTTTATCATGGTGGCGTTTTATGTCAAAAATGTAAGTCTGATAAAAGTTTAAATATAAGTGAAAAGATTTTAAGGATTTTTAGATATTTTCAACAAAATGAATTTTATGCAATACTAAATATTGAAATAAATGATTTATTTATAAAAAAAATGGATATAATACTACATAAGT
>JAYEHA010000322.1:0-10447 GCA_034659335.1 Bacillota bacterium | reverse complement strand
GCATCCATTTTACTAATAAAATCACTTACTACTTTTAAAGATAATTCTTCTTTTAATTTTTTAATTATATTTTCTTCTTCAGTTACAAAAGTACCAATGCCACGTTTTTTAAAAATTATATTTCGCTTTTCTAATTCACTATATGCACTTCTAACAGTATTTACATTTACTTTTAACATAATTGAATACTCTCGAACACTTAATAACTTTTCACCTTTTTTATACTCATCTCTAATAATCTTTTCTATAATATCATTAGCAATCTGTATATATATTGGTATATTATTACTAAATTTCACAAAATCCTCCTTTTCATACCTGTGTTATAGTTATATAGTACACCGAGTTTGTGTTACTGTCAACAAAAAAATCAATTGATTATACAATTGATTTTTTTGCTCTATTTATTTTTCCAAATAGGTTTTCTTTTATTTAAAAAAGCTTTTACACCTTCGTGTGCATCTTCTGTTGTACAAAGAGTAGCAAAATGGTTATTAGTTAAATCCAAAGCCTTTTCAAAATCAAGATCTTCCATTTTATAAAATGACTTTTTGCCAATTTGAAGTGCTAAAGGACTTTTATCAGCTAATTTTTTTGCATACTTAAAAGTTTCTTCTTCTAATTTATCTGACTTAACGACTTTATTTATAAGACCAATTCTTTGGGCTTCAAATGCATCTATCATATCACCCATTAAAATTAATTCTAAAGTCTTTTTTCTTCCTAAACTTCTTGATAAGGGAACTGCAGGTCCCATACAAAATAATCCAACATTTACTGCAGTAGCACCGAATTTTGCATTTTCTGCAGCAATTGCTAAATCACATGCCGCTACAAGTCCAATACCATTTGCAACTGCTATTTTTTGAATAGATGCTATAACAGGCTTACCCATACTAGCAATAGTAATATTCATTTTTTCCATTAATTCTACCCACTCTAAATACTCAATATTACTTTTCCCTTCTAAATCATTTACATCAATTCCCGTACAAAAATTCTTGCCATTTGCGTTAATAATAATGACATTTACACTACTATCATTTTCAAATTCTAAAAGTGCAAGATTTAACTCTGTAGCAAGTAATACATTAAAAGTATTATTAAACTTAGGTCTATTTAATGTAATAATACCAATTTTTTCGTTTTTACTAACTAAAATACTTTTATACTCCATCTTAATACTTCCTTTCTGTTTAATGAAAATAATTTTTCTCTTATACTGGTTCGGGCTTTGAAAAATAATACCCTTGAATAATATAGCAACCTAGTTTAACTAAATAATCGCATTGCTCTTCAGTTTCCACGCCCTCTGCTACTAAATCTAACTCATACTCTTTACTTAAATTAATAATTGTCTTTAATAACGCATCACTCGTTTTATAATCTTCTATTTGATCGACAAATGATTTATCAATTTTAATCTCATCAATATCAAATTTATTTAAATAATTTAATGACGAATAACCCGTTCCAAAATCATCTAAAGAAATTCTAAATCCTAATGCTCTTAAATCACGAATTCGATCTACAATTATATTGTTACTTTCTAAAAGTACAGCTTCTGTTATTTCTAAAATTATAAATTTTGGATTGATTTCAAATTCTTTAGTTATAATATCCGTGAATATCGTGAATTTATCTGAATTTAAATGAATCGGCGAAATATTGAGTGACATTATTAACTCTTTATTATTAAACTTTTTACATAATGCCTCATACTCAGTAAAAGCTTTTCTAATAATCAATTCACCAAAAATTATCGACATATTATTTTTTTCTATAATCGGAATAAATTCACTTGGCCCTATTACACCAAACGATTTAGATTTCCACCTTGCAAGTGCTTCTACACCTTTAATCAAACCAGTCTTTGCATTAACTTTATTTTGATAATACAACTCAAACTCATTTGATAAAATAGCAATTTTCAATTCTTCTTTAAGTGTTTCTTCATATCGAACAATATCCTCTAAAGCTTGGTCATAAGCAACAAATTTCGTATTATCATGTAATTTAGCATAAGTCAAAGCTAACATCGCTTTATCATAAGATTCTTCAATAATATCTTCTTTTTTACATTCTGAATAACTAATGTAAAACTCCACTTTTTTTGTCATATTTACTACTCTAAATTGCTTATAAAACTTTCTTTTTAAAAGTTTTAATCGATTTATTAATATACCTTGACTTACATTTTCCACCCATACCACAAAATCATTTCCGCTAACACGTGCTACAAATTCTGAATGCTCTTTTATCTGAAGAAGCAAATTTGCAACCTCTTTTAAAACCTCATCGCCTATAGCATTCCCGTAAATAGAATTAATAAGATTTAAATTTTTTAAGCTTACACAAACAATATACCCATTTTCCAAAGATGAATTTATGCGTTTATTTAAATATTTTTTTAACATTTCTAAATTAGCTAAACCCGTTAACGAATCATAATAAGCAAGTTTATATGTCAATTCCATACTATCTTCTAATTCTATAATATTTTCTAACAAATAATTACGAATAGCAAAATTTAAAATATGCATAATAAAGATATATAAAAAAAATGAGATAAATTGCACAATCCATTTTGAAATACTTATAGAATTTGTTGTCCCAAACAATTCATTAAATGAAATAAACCATAAACTTAAAAAAACTCCAATCACAATAAAAGATATAATAATACTTCTCTTTTTTGATAACAATAAAATTGCAACACTATTACTAATAATAAATAATGTTATAGCAGCACTAGAAAATCCTCCATCTAAAAACGAAAATATACCAATAAAAATGAGCATTAAAACAGTCATCATTATTTTTATTTCCATAATTAACTGCTTGCGTCTAATTCCCATATATAGAAATCCTAAACCTAATAAAATATCTAAACAAACAAAATCTTTAGGTATTTCACTAAAGTAAATAGTTATTGCTGAAAGCCACGAACCAATTACAGCAAAAGGTATTATTTTATCAAAACTTTTTTCTACACGTATTAGAATCATATTATTATAATTTTTTCTAATCATATAAACCTCCACCTAAGAAATATCTATATTTTTTATACCCACTTTTCATATGGAAAAACTTATTTCTCTAAATACCTAACTTACCTATAAATAAAATAAAAAAAAATATTACACATAAACTGTATAATACTGATTTTTTTATTAACTAAACGTTATTTTTTGGTGAAGGCGGTGGGAATCGAACCCACGTCCAAAAAAACATTTAAAATAGCTTCTCCGAGTGCAGACATTGCTTTAAGTTTTCGCCCTTTTATTCGCCCAATGACAAGCTAATAATCGAGTTATTTCCAATTTACTCAGTTTTAAGTCGGAAAAAACCTTAACAGAGGATCCTACTTTGTGACCATTATAAACTGATAAGATCAGTCATTTTATAACAGTGCTGCAACTAGGCAGCTAAAACTAAATTATTATTTTTAGCATTTAAAATATTTTATCCAGTTTTTTAACGTGTACCCCAGATAAATAACCACGACTCGCTACTATAGTAAATAATCTTCCTGTCGAAACCTGTACGCCCCCTTATTTAATGTTTCTCACTTAACGCACGCTCTATACGTCGTTTTGAATCTTTTTTTGCCATTACCTGTCTTTTATCATGCAACTTTTTACCTTGCGCTAATGCAATTTCTACTTTAATTCGTCCCTCATTGTTAATATACAATTTTGTTGGTACTAATGTATATGATTTTTGTTGAACCATTCTAAATAATTTAAGTATTTCTTTTTTATGAAGTAATAACTTTCTATTTCTTAAAGGATCTAAATTATATCTATTACCTTTAGAATATGAACTAATATTCATTCCAGTAATAAACATTTCACCATCTTTTATTTCAGCATAAGCTTCAGCTATTGAAGCTTTACCCATTCTTACTGATTTAACCTCAGTACCAGATAATACAATACCAGCTTCTATGGTAGATTTAATAAAATATTCAAATCTAGCTTTTTTATTATTACTTATTAATTTATAATACTCCATAACTCTACTCCAATCTCTTAGCACATTTTTAATATTAACATAACTTAGAAATTAAATCAAGAATTGCATTTATTTGTTATATTAATGAAATATATGGTATATATATATTAGAGAGGGTGATAAATATGAAAACTAAAGAAATAGTAATCTTACCATACCTAAATAAAAGGGGTCATAAAGAATATTTAATAAAATCAGAAAAAATTGATAATTGGGATCAACATCCTGATTACTGTTCAATCTCTTTTGAATACGATGATGAAAAAGATATTTTAGAATTTATTAAAGAAAATTTTAATCCAATTTTAAATATTGATAGCAAATCAAATCACTATTTAAATCTTGGTATTTGCCAAGCAAGTAAAGATAGTAAAAAAACATATTATTTATATTGTATAAATATCTCTAAACTTGATTATGATTACGATGAAAGTAAATTTGAATTTGTAAATGGAGAAGATATACTCAATAATATTGATTCCCAACTTATTGTTGCTTATAGCAGGTTAGAATTCCTTAGATTTAAATAAGTAAATCCCCTAAAAGGGGATTTCTTTATTTTACAAGCTCAAAATCAATTTCTCTATTTTTAACCGTTACATTAGTAACTTTAATTTTTACAGCTTGTCCTAGTTTATATTCATTTTTAGTCTTTTCACCAATAAGTTTTAATTGCTCAGGAATATATTCATAATAATCATCTTTTAAATCTTCTAATCTTACTAAACCTTCTATAGTATTTTCTAATTGAATAAACATACCAAAACCTGTTATAGAAGATATTATTCCATCAAATTCCTCACCAATATGATTTTTCATATATTCAGCTTTTTTGAGATCAATAACATCTCTTTCTAATTTTTCAGCAATTCTTTCTTTTTCTGAAGAAATTTCAGATACATCTTCAACTTTCTTTTCTAAAAAAGCAATTTGTTTTTTTGTCATTTTATTATCAATTATCAATTTAATTATACGATGAATTTGTAAATCAGGATATCTTCTAATAGGTGACGTAAAATGCGTATAATAATCAGCAGCCAATCCAAAGTGTCCTTCATTTTTGCTAGAATATCTTGCTTGCTTTAATGATCTTAACATCATTTTACTAACAATATACTCCTCGTTTTTTCCTTTTACAGATTCAAGTAATTCCTGTACTTTTTTAGGATGAAGTTCTCCTTCTTTGCCTTTTAAAGTATAACCTAAATTATGAACAAATTTCTTAAAATCACTTATCTTACTTTCATCAGGGTCTTCATGAACTCTATAAACAAAAGGTAATTCAAGCCAAAAAACATACTCAGCTATTACTTCATTTGCTAAAAGCATAAATTCCTCAATTATTCTATTTGACTCTCCTCTTTCATATTGGTAAATATTAGTAATATAGCCCTCTTTATCTAAAGTTAATTTTGTTTCTGGAAAATCAAAATCTATAGCACCTCTAGTAAATCGCTTTTTATTAAGTATTTTTGCTAATTCACTCATCATAAAGAATTCATTTTTTAAATAATCGTATTTCTTTAATTTAGGATTTTCATTTTCCTTTAAAATATTTGTTACATCCTCATACGTCATTCTTTCATTTGATTTTATTATTGCTTTATCAACTTTATAAGAAGTAACAGTTGCATTATTATCTAATTCCATCTTAAGTGAAAGAGTTAATCTTTCTACTTTAGGCATTAAACTACATAAATTATTTGATATCTTCTCAACAAACATAGGTATAACTCTATCAGGTAAATATACGCTTGTAGCTCTTTTTAATGCTTCAGCATCTAATATTCCTCCTTCTTGAACATAATGCGATACATCCGCAATATGAACCCATAAAGTAAAACCATTATCTTTCTTCTCAATTGAAATAGCATCATCAAAATCTCGTGCATCCTTACCATCAATCGTAACAGTTACTAAATCACGATAATCTTTACGATTACTTATTTCTTCAGCCGTAATTTCCTCACTTAATTCATTTGCTTTATTAATAACTTTTTTACTAAACTCTTGTCTAATATCAGTTCCTCTAATTATTGCTTCTTCCTCAACAAAAGGATTATTACTTGGTCCAATAATTTCAATTATTTTACCTTCAGGATTTTTACCATCTACCGGCCATTTAAAAACATCAGCAATAACCTTATCTCCATCTTTTGCATTTTTACTCATATTGCCTGGTACAAATAAATCCCAATTAATTCTTTTATCATCAGGCACAATAAATCCAAATCCCTTAGCCTTTTGAAAAACTCCTATTATTCTTGTATTACCTTTTTTTATTATTTTTACAATTTTGCCTTCTTTTTTCTTATCTTCTTTACTCCCACTCATAAGCTTTACAGCAACAATATCATCATGCATTCCACCGTTAAGATAACTTCTAGGAATAAAAATATCAGTTTCTTCTTTGTTATCAGTAATTACAAATCCAAAACCTTTTCTAGCAATTTCTAGTCTTCCAGTTATTACACCAAAAAATTCTGGAAGCCCATATTTTCTTTTCTTTGAACTAAATAATTTTCCATCTTCAACAAGTTTATCTAATATTTTAATAAACTCTACAGAATCTTTCTTTTCAATATCGAATGCTTTAGCAATTTCATAATCATATAATGGTGGTAATTTATTATCAATAATATACGCCATTATTTTATCGTCTATTCTCACTTTATCACTTTCCTTTATAATTTTGGTAATAGTCTTAATAGAACTATACCCAAATATCAAAAAATATAACTTATATCTAAAAAAAACGGAGAAATTAATCTCCGTATTATCTAAAATAATAAATGTCCAAATTTTAAAAATAATGGGGCAAATACTAATGATACAATAGTCATCAATTTAATTAATATATTAATTGATGGACCAGATGTATCTTTAAACGGATCACCTACAGTATCACCAACAATACTAGCATTATGTGCATCACTACCTTTACCACCATGTACACCAGAACCAATATATTTTTTAGCATTATCCCAAGCACCACCGGCATTTGACATAAATATTGCTAAAAGTACACCAGTTACTAATGAACCAACTAACATTCCACCTAAAGCTGCAGGACCTAATAAAAAACCCATTACTAATGGAGATAATACTGCCATGACTCCTGGTAAAACCATTTCATGTAATGCTGCTTTAGTACTAATTTCAACACATTTATTATATTCAGGTTCCGCTTTACCTTCAAGGATACCCGGAATTTCTCTAAATTGCCTTCTAACTTCTTCAATCATTTCTTTTGCAGCTTTTCCAACCGAATTCATTGTCATTGCAGAAAATACAAATGGCAACATACCACCAATAAATAATCCAACAACTACAGTTGGCTCTAAAATATCTATTTCTTTTAAACCTACTACTTTCGCATATGATGTGAATAGTGCTAATGCTGTTAAAGCAGCAGAACCAATCGCAAAACCTTTTCCAATTGCTGCAGTAGTATTTCCAACAGAATCTAATTTATCAGTAATTTCTCTAACTTCTGCAGGTAATTCAGCCATTTCAGCTATTCCACCAGCATTATCAGCAATAGGACCATATGCATCTACAGCTACTGTAATACCAGTAGTTGAAAGCATACCAACTGCTGCCAAAGCAATACCATATAGACCATAAAAATTATATGAAGCTAACATTCCAATTGCTATTAAAATAATTGGCATAGCAGTAGAATACATTCCTATTGAAATACCAGAAATAATTGTTGTTGCTGCACCTGTTTTAGCCTGTTCAGCAATTTCTTTAACATGTTTATATTCATCAGATGTATAATACTCTGTAGCAACACCTATTAACATTCCTACTAATAAACCTGTTACTATAGCATAAGCTGCATTAAAACTCCCAAATAAACTTTTACTAAGAATAAATGCTACAACAGTTACTAATGAACCACTAACATAAGTGCTCATTTTTAATGCTTTATGCGGATCTGACTTATCATTACCTTTTACAAAAAAAGTTCCAATAACTGAACTTATAATTCCAGCAGAAGCTAAAGCTAATGGAAACATAATTCCTTCTGTTCCTTTAAATATTAAACTTCCTAAAGTCATAGAAGCAATAATTGAACCAACATATGATTCAAAAAGATCGGCACCCATTCCTGCAACATCACCAACATTATCACCTACATTATCTGCAATAGTAGCTGGATTTCTTGGATCATCTTCAGGTATCCCAGCTTCAATTTTTCCTACTAAATCTGCTCCAACATCTGCAGCTTTAGTATAAATACCTCCACCAACTCTTGAAAACAATGCAATAGATGAAGCACCAAGTCCAAAACCTGTTAATATAGTTGGACTAGCAAAAATAGTATATAAAATCCCTATTCCTAATAATCCAAGTCCAACAACAGACATACCCATAACAGCTCCACCAGAAAAAGCTATTTTTAAAGCTTTATTCATACCACTAGTATATGCAGCATTTGTAGTTCTTACATTTGCAGCTGTTGCTACTTTCATACCAAAATATCCTGCCATAGCAGAAAATAATGCACCCATTACAAATGCAATTGCTGTCTCATATCCTAATCCCACACCAATTACTACACTCATAATAGCTGCAAAAAATATCAAAACCTTATATTCACTTTTTAAAAAAGTCATAGCACCTTCTTGAATGTATGTAGATAGTTCTTCCATCCTCTCAGTGCCAACTTCCATTTTATTAACTTTATTGACCGCCGTAAAATATGCAAAAATAAGCGCAATAACCCCCGCTACCATTGCAATCATAACAAAATTCATATTCTCCCCTCCAGAAAACCTGATTATTCTTATAAATTACTGAATAATAACTAATACTAATGCACTTACCATAAATGTAATTGCTGCTATTTTTGTGATTCTATCAAAAACTTTGTCATATCCTCTTGCTTTGTTTTTACCCATAATCTGCTCAGCGCCACCGCCAATAGAACCCGACAATCCAGCTGTTTTTCCAGATTGTAATAATATACTTGCTATTAAAACTATAGATGATATTACTAAAATTACTGTTATAACTGTTGAAGCCATAAATAACCCCTCCTTCTTTATTAATTGCAATGATAAGCTTAACACAGTACTTTATAAAAATCAATCAAATTTAATTTTTTTCTGGTGGGAAACCAGTTTCATTTGTTATATTACTTACTTACTTTATTTTATTTTATTTTATTTTATTTTTTTTATAATTAAAAGGTTCCTAATAAATAGGAACCTTTTAACAGGGCTTCTGGCAAGAAGTCCCCTTCCTCAAAGCCGATAGGTTTTGGTGGGGGATGAATTGCCAGTTATTGTTATGGCTTATTTGTTTTACGTATTTTAGACCTACCTGTTTATAAGATTTATTAGAAATTGTAATATAATTGTTGTTAATATCTTTTACATAAACCCCTGAACCTGTAAATCCACTAACGAAGCCAACTTTACCAAATAATTCTACTTTATCATTAAGATAGAAAGTACCATATTTTTTATGGTTTACCTCTTTAGTATTTTTAGAGTTTCTCTTTTGAGTTGTGTTCTTGGTTTTACGTCCTTTTCTAGCAGTCACTTCATGTAGCGAGCGTTTCTTTTTTCTAAACTGTTTTATCTTAAAAATTGAATTAGTTTCATCGTTATAATTATTATCAACATTAGTAATTGCAATTGCATCATTATAATGAGTTTTTTCTAAGTTCAATTCTTTTCTTTTGGGTTTAGTTGTTGAACCATAAGTAACATTCATATCTTCAAAATGTTGATAAAAACGCTTACGAACAATATTCATAAATGTTGGTGCTTTATATTGTTTTACTTTTTTGCCATTAATCATCCAATTGTGAAAAATCTTTCCTTTTTTATGGTTTTCACTTGTATGACAATCAGTGCAAACAGTTATTAAGTTATCTGCTCTATTAGTGCCACCATTTGATGTATAAACTATATGGTGGGTGTTGAATATCTTGCCTTTTGACTTTTTACAAGCTTGACAAGTATAACTGTCTCTTTCTAAAACAAAGTGTCTAGTATCATAATAGCCTGCTTTTTGTCCCATTTGATAGCCTATACCTTCAATGCCAGAATTAATCATTTTATGAGAGTCAAATTTACCTAACTCAATATTTAAAGTATTATTTGGTAATAAACCTTGGAATCTTTCAATCCAAAGAATAGTATTATTAATTCTACTTTGAATACTTGGTGGTAACCAACCCTTTTTACGTTTTCTATTTTGAAAACGTGCTTCTCTATATCTTGTTTTTCTATTTCTTCTTGAATTTCTATAAATTCTACGGGTATCTATATTTGATTTTACATCTAGCAATAACCTTTTTATTATTAATTGTAATCGCTACGCCGATATTTCTCATTCCAGTGTCAATGCCTAATGTCGTTTCTTGTGTGTAACCACTAGAACCATATTTAAGGCGAATAGTAAAAGGTTT
>JAYEHA010000321.1:0-2063 GCA_034659335.1 Bacillota bacterium | reverse complement strand
AAAACTTATTATAATTTAAGATTAACCTATTAACAATTTCAATAATTTCATATTTCTTATTTATATTTTTTATCAACAAATTCTTTATAGGCGTTGCATATAATTCTAAATTTACGCCTTTCTTCTTTCCAATATTAGATAAATAGATAAAATAAAGTTTCGAATTTAATAATGCCAACAATATTTTTAAATCATACTCATTTATATCTTCTTTTAATGTAATATAATAAATATCTGCACTACCATAAAAACTACTATTTGAATAGCCAAATATATTGCTTCTACTTCTCTGCGGAACAACAATTTTTTCTTTCTCAAATATTTCTTTTGTTCTAGGCCATTGCAATGAATACCATTTTCTAGCACCAGATTTCACTTCTCGCCTACTATCAAGTATTTCTTTATAAGGCTTCAAATGATTTTCTAATAAATTATCTATTTTAATATTATTATCAATATATAAAACATATTTATTACTATCTTTATTAGAAGAAAACTTTTTAATATCTGAACTCTTAAATAACATTTTCAAATATTTTTTTTGACTAAATTTATCAATCTCATCTTTTTTAAGTACAAATATGCTATCATTAGTTTTAATATTATACTTTTTAATATTCTCATTTGATAATTTTTTATTAAGACTATTATCTGAAACACTATCCGCTCCACTAATAAATCCTTGATTTACATTAAAATAATCTGAAATTTTAAATTCACTTTGGTTTTCAATCTTATTAATAATAGAATAATGTTCTTTTCCTATAAAAAGTTTTATTAAATAATCATTTCCAAATAATTCTTTTTTTGAAATAAAATATCTATATTTATCATTTAATTGAGCATTTAATAATTGATTAGTTGTTTCAATACTAATTTTTTGTGAAAAATTAATAATTTCAATATCACAATTCATTTCTTTTGAATAAATAAAAATAAGATTATGTTGTCCCTTTGCATCTTTAAAAATTTTATTTGAATTAAAATTAATTATCTTCTTAAAATTGCCATTTAAATAAAAGAATTTTCGTAATTTCTTTGCACCATCTGCTGTTATAAAATAATTTGTTGTTAAATAAATTAATAATCCTTTATTATTTAAAACATTTACTCCCCTATAAATAAAAAAATAAAACAAATCCATTTTACCTTCATAATATGTTTTACCGAATTTACTACTCTTAATTTCATTAAAAAGATCTTTATTTCCTTTTTCACCTAAATAAGGTGGATTTCCAACAACAATATCAAATCCTTGTTTAGGAATCATACTATAAATTAACTCGTGCGTTATACTATTAATATTGTAAGTATTCATTTCTAGTAATTCTTTCTTATCATATTTAAAAAATAAATTATTCATTTCTAAATTCAATATTTTAAGAGCATTATCATTAATATCAAATGCATAAATATTTTTAGTAATAATTTTTTTTAATAAATCAGATAAATTTTCTTTTCCACTATTAATAAAAATTCTTTCAATTAATTTTATATAAGTTAATAAAAAAATGCCCGTACCAGAAGATAAATCTGCAATTTTCAAATCAGATAATACTCTCTTAATAATAAGCATTTCATTATTTTTTATTCTATTGTTATTAGTCGAAAAAATTATAAATAGACTTTCTTTTGATAAACTTGTATTCTTAACACAATATTCAATTAAAACACTGATAATCATATACTCAGCAATATTAATTGGAGTATAATAACTACCAGTGTTTTTTCTTTTATTATATTCAATAATATTATCAAACTCTAAATCCATATTATTAATATCCATTTTTTTAAATTCAAATTTATAATATTTTTTTAACATTTCAATACTTATATTATGATTAGTCGAAAATTCAAATCCTAATGTATTAAAAAAAAGTTCTTCATTATTCATGAACTTAGCTCGTGGATACTCGCGACTTAAGCCGTGAGAGGAAACGTGTATATTATTGTTCTATATTATACGCTTCTCCACAAGCACACCTCCTCTTCTTTTTAATAATTTTAATTTCTTATAGCTCATTGAGCCTTTATTTACTTTATTTCCTTGTAAATCTCTTATA
>JAYEHA010000320.1:0-2067 GCA_034659335.1 Bacillota bacterium | reverse complement strand
ATAAATACAAATGAGTGAAAGTAGTAGAAGGAGGAGATTATGTTTAGTTTTATTAAAAGAAGTAGAAGGACATTAGCTTTAATACTTATACTACTATTAATAGTATCCATAGGTTCCGTGGCCTTTACTGCCAGAAGGCTGCCATCTAGTAGTGAGAAAGCAGTTATAGAAAAAGCTGCAAAAATGCTAGAAGATATGGGAAATAAAAGTATGGCGGAAAATATTAGGACTTGGATGAAAAACAATAAAATAAAAGTTGATGATGAATTACCAAGTACAATTAATGGTAAAACAAATCGAAAAGGGATCATTACACTTAATGATGGGTTTGTTAAAAGTTTACCTGAAAACGACTTAGAGACTTTTAAACGGGTTGCTAATCTTGCTAGTTTATTATTACATGAAAAAACACATGCCCATCAAGCACCTGAGGGTGGTAGTATGGATTCGAATGTGAAAACTGGTGATTGGACAGCATCTATCGATGTTATGAAAGAATGTGTTGGTCCTGATGCCTTAGAAGTAGAAGCATATTATAAGAAATTAAAAGCATATCTTGATTGGGCCCAAAAAATTAGCGAAGAGACAATTTCTGATGATTTATCAAAAGAAGATAAAGAAAAAGCTGAAAAATTAAAAAGTGATAAAATCACTTGGCTTAAGTCTGAGACTATGCGGTGGGCACTCATTTTAAAGAAACATAATTATGAAAAGTCTAATAAAGTAAAACTTGGTTATATCTATGATGAAATGAAAAAAAAAGATGATGATTCTAAATTAAGTCAAGCAGAAAAAATAAAGCAAATGGAAGCTAAATTAGATGCTGCAATAAAAAAATTATTTGAATCTGGAAATTTCTATGATAAGATGCGTGAAATTTATAAAAATAAACAAGGTGAAAAAAAATCAAGTGAAACAGTAGATCTTAAGAAAAACCAAATGGTAACATTGATTTTGCCTGATGAAAAAAGTCGAATGACTATTTTATCATTAGAACCAACAGTAAACCTTTATACAACAGATGATAGTGAAGAATTGTTAGCTATAGAAGTCTATGATTTTATGATACCGCCAGAGCCTAAGATTGGATATACTTATGTTAGTCCGGTTTACGATATTCGTTGGAATGCTGCTCAAGCAATTGATTATGAGTTAGAATTATGGATAACTGGTGAAAATCTAGAAAATGCTGAGTTAATGGCCCTTGGTTTAGAAAGAGATAGCAATGAAGATTGGACAGTTCTAGAAAGTCAGAGAGAGTTAATAAACGATGGTGAAGGTATAATTATAGGGTACAACGATGTAGCATCTATGGTTGCTGTAATGGTTCCTAGTCCTAGTTATACTGACGTACCAATGGATCACTGGAGCTACCAAGCAACTGAACGGTTAAGACATAGAAATATCTTAGATAAAGATGTTGATACACTTAATCCAACAATGGATGTAACCCGTGAACACTTTATTAAATATTTAGTGAAAGCTCTTGAATTAGAATTAATAGAAGAACCTATTCCTTTTGAAGACGTCGATCCAGCTGATCCGTTATTTCCATTTATTTCAGCAGCTTATCATAATGGATTAACTCAAGGAGTAAATGAAACAACCTTTGGTTATGGAGATGTTTTAACTAGAGAACAAAGCATGACATTCTTAGTAAGAAGTCAGAAGCAAGAAAATGAAGCTGATGCATTAAGTGAAGGAGAAATTAGTAGTAAATTAGAACAATTTGTTGATAAAAATACTCAAATTTCTCAATGGGCAAGAAAATATATTGTAAAGGCTATGAATATGGGGATTACAGAAGGCTATCCTGATAATACAATGCGAGGAACAAAACTTTTGAATCATGCTGAAGTAATTACATTAATTGATCGAATGATTCAATCCACCATAAATACTTGGACAGTTAAAGCTAGTCAATATAATCATATTGATGGTACTTATAAAAAGAAAAAACTTAATGAAAGATGGAATATATTGGATGGTAAAAAAATACAAAGAGATTTATATTCAGCATTTTTAATTATGAATGTAAAACCAAATTTAAAAGAAATTGATAGAGAT
>JAYEHA010000319.1:0-2070 GCA_034659335.1 Bacillota bacterium | reverse complement strand
AGATTGTTTTCAAGCAAATACTTTACAGTTAAATAAAGTAATAGGAGCATTTCTAATAATTACTGGTCTTTTTTATAATCTCTTAGTTGATAAAAAAGATAATAAAAAATCAAATCAAACAATTAAAATTAATCGAGTAAGAGGTAATTAATTTGATTACTTTTCAATACTCGGCGGTTCATATAGATAATAAACATATATCTGTTAAATTTATAAAAAAAAGATGCAAATATAATCTACATCTTTCCATTATTAAAATATCTTTTTTATAACTTTCTTCATTAAAAATCCTGAATATGCAAATACTGGCATCGTATCATCCCATAATCTAATTGCATGAACTTTTTTTCTAAAGAGCGATTTAATTACTTTGTAGGAAGGTACCCTTTAATTGCTAAAACATCTTCAATTGTATATCTAAAAACTAATCTACTATCATAATTGTAGAATTATAATTTAATAACTCCTAATACATAAGATTAATTGCAGAATATAATACAGTTAAATAAAAAAAGATATATATCAATTTGAAAGTTAAACTTCGAGTTGATATATCCTTTTTTATTATTATAGTATTAATTAAAATATAAATTAGTTTAATTTTAAAAAACAAAATAAAGAACACTAACTCTCTATCTTAATGTTAGTTTATAAAAACTAACTCAACCGTTAACCCAGAAAGGTTTTATATTATAATAATGGTTGTCACATTAACTATGCTAAAAAACAGCTTATTTTTGAAAAATTCATAATTCTAAAATATTTTTTTATAATAATTGTAAAAACATAATTTAAATCAAAAGATTCCATCCTTTTGATTCCCTTATGGAAGCTTTTTAAGTTACCTGCCAATATTTTGAAACCAAATTCTATTTTTGAGCGCACTAATCCCATAACATGCATATTATCTATATCATATTTCCTTCTAAAGATAGAAGGCGCTCACCGAGAAGAAAATCAGAAAGAAACTTATAACTTATTAAAAATTCAAAATCCATTAAAAATAATTTATTATATCCAAAGAAAAAAGTTAAATGTTGATATTTCAACAGAGTCATTATTATTACAAGGAAATTGCGTTAAGATCTAATTGTCTTCTTAATAACTTTTTTATAATATTTTAGATGTTTGTGTTTGTCCTACACTCACTTTCATGTTAAAATAATATAGTAAATTATATAACTTAGGAGGATTATATTGAAAGCAAAAGCAGTTATTTTAGGCGCAAATTATTATATAGGTTTAAGTGTTATAAGATGTTTAGGAAGAGAAAATATTAAAGTTGTCGCTATAGATTATAAACAAAATAACATATATGGATTTTATTCAAAATATGTAAGCGAAAAATTAATAGCTCCTCACTACAGAACTGATAAAGAAAAATATATAGAATTTTTAATAGATTATGCAAAACAACAAAATACAAAACCTGTTTTATTCCCATGTGCAGACCAATATGTAGAAGTCGTTGATGAGTATTTAGATACTTTATTAGACTACTACTTAATTTCTCAAGATAAAAAAGGTAAATATACTGAATATATGAATAAAGACAGTCTTTATAATTTAGCTATTTCTAACAATGTTTTAATACCTGAAATCATAAGACTTAATGAAGAAAATTTTTATGAAAAAGTTGAAAACTTAGGCTACCCATGTATTATAAAACCTACTGATTCTCCTGCTTTTATAAAAGTATTCAGAAAAAAAATATTTAAAGTTCATAATAAAAAAGAACTGGATTTTGCAATAGAAAAGTCTAAATCAAATAATCTAGATGTATTTGTTCAATATATTGTTAAAGGTTTTGATGATCATATGTATACATTTGATGCTTATTTAAATCAAAATTCTGAAGTTACTCATTATATGACTTGTCAAAAAAACAGACAGTATCCTATTAATTTTGGAGCTTCAGTTTATACTCAACAAATTTATGAAGAAAAAATAGTGAAGATTGGCACTAAATTTTTTAAAGATATCGAATATAAAGGGTTTGGTGAAATAGAATTTAAAAAAGATGAGAAAACAGGAAAATTTTATTTAATTGAAATAAATGTTAGAACTACT
>JAYEHA010000318.1:0-2080 GCA_034659335.1 Bacillota bacterium | reverse complement strand
TTTCAGTTCTTTTTGTTGATTTATCCATTTTTAATGTTTTTTGATAAATTTTACTTTGCTCCATATTCCTATATCTTTTATAAAGCTCATTAAGGCAAGCATTATAAATTTGTCTGCCGATATCAAGTCTTTTGGTTAAAATATCTTTTTGATACTTTTCAGTATTTAATTTTAGTGTTAAAACAAAACATGATTTCGACATATTTTACTCCTCTTTTATATTTATTGTTTTTTTAATGTTTTCTATTCCTAAAATTATAATTTACCTTATTATAAAATTTTCCGGAGTATTCCTTAATTTCTCTATATATATATTATAAAGAACTAAAGTTTGTTTGTCAACAAATTAATCGAATATATTTTTGTTCTTAATGTGCTTTCTAGGCAATAAAAAAATATAACTAAAATTTACAATTAATTATATATCTTTAAGGATATTTTAAGAACTCTGCAATTCTTCGCTATCCATCCCGCCACTGAAGTAGTGGGCTTTTCGCTTATTTTTGTAAAATTTGATTGTCTATATACAGATGATGATATACTTTATGAAAAAGCAGGAATTCCTGTAAAAAAAGGATTATCAGGTTCATTATGTCCAGATCATTATTTTGTTAGCAATATTGAAGAAGTAGTAGAATGGGGTGTTAAACAAAAGTTTGATGTATTGATTACTGAAAGTGCTGGGCTTTGTAATAGATGTTCGCCTTATTTAAAAGAGATAAAAGCGATTTGTGTTATAGATAATTTAAGTGGAATAAATACACCTAAAAAGATTGGGCCTATGTTAAAATCGGCAGATATTGTTGTAATAACAAAGGGTGATATTGTATCGCAAGCTGAAAGAGAAGTTTTTGCTTCAAAAGTTCATTTAGTAAATCCAAAAGCTTTAACTATGCATATTAATGGATTAACAGGGCAAGGTGCTTATGAACTGAGTACCTTATTGTATGATGAGAATGAAAATATTACAACTGTAAAAGGAAAAGAATTAAGATTTTCTATGCCTTCTGCTCTTTGTTCATATTGTTTAGGTGAAAAAAGAATTGGAGAAGATTATCAAATGGGAAATATTAGAAAAATAAAGTTGAGTGATTTAAATGATTAAATATAGTAGTATTAGTGATATGACAATAAATCAATTGGAAAACAAATATCCGTTTTCAATATCATTTTTTGAAAATAATAATTTAGATATAACTAAATTTAGAAATAAGACTATTGAGGAGTATCTTAAACATTTTACTGAAGATGATATTGAACAATGGGCAATTGACATTGAAAAAATAAAAATCGATTTACCTTTATATTTGAATGAAATGTTAACTTTTCTTGGAATAAAAGAGGATGATAATATTGAATCATTAACTATTATTGCAGGGAATGATAAAAGTGGAAATAAAGAGAATTTTGATAACTTCACTATATATAAGGGCGAAATAATTTCAATAGTTGGACCGACAGGTTCAGGTAAAAGTAGACTTTTAGCTGATATTGAATGGACAGCTAACGGAGATACACCAACTAAGAGAAGCATACTTATTAATAATGAAAGACCAGATATGAAATGGCGTTTTTCATCATCAAATAAACTTGTTGCTCAATTATCACAAAATATGAATTTTGTTATGGATTTAACAGTAAAAGAGTTTATTGAATTACATGCTAGAAGTAGAATGGTTGAAAATGAAAAAGAAGTAATTAGTAAGATTATTGAAGCAGCTAATCATTTAGCAGGTGAAAAGTTTGATTTAGATACATCGATTACTAATTTAAGTGGAGGACAATCTAGAGCGTTAATGATTGCTGATACAGCGATTTTAAGTTCGTCTCCAATCGTTTTAATAGATGAAATTGAGAATGCTGGTATTGATAGAAAACAAGCGATTAATTTATTAGTAAATGAAGATAAGATTGTTCTTATAGCAACTCATGACCCTATTTTAGCATTAATGGCTGATAAGAGAATAATTATTAAAAATGGTGGAATTTATAATACTATTGAAACAACAGATAATGAAAAAGAATTATTGTTTGAACTTGAAAAGATGGATAAAGTTATAAATAAATTAAGAGGGAATTT
>JAYEHA010000317.1:0-2081 GCA_034659335.1 Bacillota bacterium | reverse complement strand
AACAAATAAAGATTGATAAAAGTGATATTGAAAATAAATTAGATGTTCTTATTGAATCTTATGAAAAAAATAAATTGTTATCAATTGAAGATATTTATAGAAATGCAAGATTAACATTAAATACTAAAAAATCAATTTTTATGGTTGATATTTTAAGCAAGACTTTACCAGAAAATTTACCGCGAGATATTAAGAGAGAGACTGTTTTAAGTTTAATGGAAGTTTCTGAATTAGATAAGGAAAGTCTTTTAAATGATGCCTATCAAAGAATAGACTCTTTAAATACTGTTATTGAGGAAACTGTTGGTACAACTGAAGATATAATTAAAAAAAATAATACAACTATTACTGGGTTGAAAAAAAGAATAGCTGAACTTGAATCAATAAATGATGAAAGACATGAATTTCAAAAAAATCAAAATACATTAGCTGAATATGAAATTCAAAAGGTTATTAATTTAGTAGATTTCGTTAAGCCTAAAAAATAGATTGAAGTTAGGCATTGAAAATTTTGCGTCTGTAGCTCAGTGGATAGAGCAATCGCCTCCTAAGCGATAGGTCGAAGGTTCAACTCCTTTCAGATGCGCCAGGAGAATAAATGAATACAATATATATGAAAGAAGCATTAATTGAAGCAAGAAAAGCCGAAAAAATTGATGAGGTTCCGATAGGAGCGATTATAGTTAAAGATGGTGTAATTATTGGTAGGGGACATAATTTGAAGGAAAGTTTAAAGGATCCTACTATGCATGCAGAAATTATCGCAATTAGAGATGCGTGTAAAAAAATTAATTCATGGAGATTGACGGGGTGTGATATGTATGTTACAATAGAACCCTGTGTGATGTGTGCCGGTGCAATATATCAAGCTAGAATTAATAATTTATTTATTGGTTCTCCTGATGAAAAGGCTGGTGGAGTGATATCTTTATATAATATTTTGTTTGATGAAAGATTGAATCATCAAGTTAATGTACAGCTAGGGATAATGAAAGAAGAGTGTTCTAAAATAATTAAATTATTTTTTGAAAGATTACGAAAGAGATAAATAAGACTCTTTTTAATAAATTTGCTGTGCTAGATGGGGGAGTAGCGGTACCTTGTAACCTGCAATCCGCTATAGCAGGGTCGATGTTTATATGAGGTGTTTGGTTGTTTGGTCAGCCCTTGACAAGTGATGTTGAAAATTGGGTCTTACGCAATAGAAACTTTTGAACCCCGTCAGGTCCGGAAGGAAGCAGCGGTAAGGAAGACCTTTTATGTGCCGTAAGAGTGCCTGGTATGAGTTAACTATTGAGGTAACGTAAGGTGCTAAATATCGAGTATAAATGCACAGCTACATATTTTGGATTAGCATTTAGCTAATCCTTTTTTATTTTTTAGGATAGAGGAGAAGTGAAATGTCTCATTTAGCGCTTTATAGAAAATTTAGACCTTTAGTATTTGATGATATTGTTGGACAAGATAGTATTGTTAATACTATAAAAAATCAAATAGAAAATAATACTTTTGGACATGCATATTTATTTAATGGAATTAGAGGAACGGGTAAAACAACTATTGCTAAAATATTTGCAAGGTCGATAAATTGTTTGAGTCCTATAGGAGCGAATCCTTGTAATGAATGCGAAATTTGTAAATCTATTCTTGAGAATACTTCTATGGATATTATTGAAATGGACGCTGCAAGTAATAATAGTGTAGATGATATTAGAGAAATAAATGAAAATGTTATGTTTCCGCCATCTAACTCAAAATATAAAGTATATATTATTGATGAGGTTCATATGCTTTCTAAAGGTGCATTTAATGCGCTTTTAAAAACATTAGAAGAACCGCCTGAATATGTAGTATTTCTTTTGGCAACTACAGAACCAAATAAAATTCCTGATACTATTTTATCAAGATGTCAAAGATATGATTTAAAACGTGTTTCGGCTAATGATATTTTAATAAGATTAAAATATGTATTAAATCAATTAGGAATTGAGTATGATAATGGAGCATTAGATTTAATAATATCAAAGGCTGAAGGTTCAGTAAGAGATAGTTTAAGTATTTTAGATAAATGTTTATCGTAT
>JAYEHA010000316.1:0-2084 GCA_034659335.1 Bacillota bacterium | reverse complement strand
TATCTCTTCATATATATTATTCATACTTTCTCCATTTCAATTTTATTTACAGGTTTATTGTCCACTACATTATAACATAATCAAAAACAAAAAAATAAACAAAATATATAATATTAATCCATTATATTGTATAATGTTAAAAAGGGGGAATAAAATTATGATTGATTTAAGAAGCGATACCGTAACACAACCTACTGATAAAATGAGAAAAGTTATGTTTAGCGCTGATGTAGGTGATGATGTTTATGATGATGATAAAACAATAAAAGAATTGGAATCTTACGCTGCTAAAATACTTGGCAAAGAAGCAGCATTATTTGTTCCAAGTGGAACTTTTGGAAACCAACTTTCACTACTTACTCATACAGAACGAGGAAATGAGGTAATTGTAGGTCATGACTCACATATTCTATTTCATGAAGTCGGAGCATCTTCCGTTATAGCAGGAGTTCAACTTAGAACTATTGAAAGTTTTGGTGGTAGATTTGAGATAACAAAATTAGAAAGTTTAATACGTGAAGATGATATTCATTATCCTAAAACCGGATTAATTTGTGTAGAAAATGCGCATGGTAATGGTTCTGTTGTACCTTTAGGAAAAATGAAAGAAATTTATAATTTAGCAAAAAAATATGATATTCCTGTACATTTAGATGGCGCAAGAGTTTTTAATGCCGCTGCTGCATTAAATGTAGACGTAAAAGAAATTGTTAAATATTGTGATAGTTTAATGTTTTGTATTTCAAAAGGATTATGCGCACCTATTGGTTCATTAATAGTTGGGAATAAAAAATTTATTATGAAAGCCAAAAAAAATAGAAAACTTATGGGTGGCGGTCTTAGACAAGTTGGATTTTTAGGAGCTGCAGGATTAGTAGCTTTAAAGGATATGGTTAAAAGATTGAAAGTTGATCATGATAATGCTTTATATTTAGCTAGCCAACTTGATTCATTTGAGAACATTACAGTAATTCGTGAGAGACTAGATATTAATATGGTATTTTTCACAATGAATGATACTGTCATTAATGAGCAAAAATTTATTTCAAAATTATTAGAAAAGAATATTAAAATAAACGGAATAGAATGTGGTGAATATCGATTTGTAACTAATAATGACGTTTCAAAAGATGATATTGATTATGTTATAAAATCTATGCATGAAATAATATAACTCATCAAAAATAAAAAAATAACTAATATTATTTTAGTTATTTTTTTGTTACAGTTATTATTGAGTCAATTGCTGTAAGATTTGTAATAATCTGATCAATATTTCTAAGATTCCCAGAATAAAGAATAAAAACAGTAGTTTTTACTTTCTCATTATCACTCTTCTTAAATTTAATATCTCTTACTTGAACTTTATTTTTTCTAAAATATTCAACTGTTTCTTCAATAAATTTTTTATTATCACTATCATAAGAAATTTCAACTTTACGCTTAAATTTTCTGTTTTTAGCAACTACTTCTAATCTTTTTAAAACTACAATAATAAATATCACCATGAATCCTGATATAATTGATATTTGATAATAGCCAAGTCCAATTGCTAATCCGATACATGCAACTACCCAAAGAGTTGTTGCAGTTGTTAGACCTTTAACTGAACCTTTATCAAATATTATTGTACCTGCACCTAAAAATCCTACCCCACTAACAACTTGAGCAACTACACGACCAATATCTGCTTTTAAAGCATTTGCTAATAGGGGATTTCTACCGATCATTTCTACAGTATCATTTACCATCTGTATTTGAATAAGTGCTACTACAGTTGCCCCCACACAGACTAATGTATGCGTAATAAAACCTGCTGGCCTGTTTCTCATTTCTCTTTCGTAACCAATAAACCCGCTAACAATTATCGCTAATCCAATTCTTATAAAAATATCACTTGTTTGCATAATATCACCCTTCATTTAATTATACTTAATAACTACAGAAGATGCAATGAAGATTCATCAAACAATAATACTCCAAACTCCATTACAAGAATAATACCCTTATTATTCGCCACCTAACATATTCTTAGATTTTTTTAAATAAATAATTCAAAATACAACTTAATTATCTTATTCTTT
>JAYEHA010000315.1:0-2095 GCA_034659335.1 Bacillota bacterium | reverse complement strand
AAATATGTTTTTTGATTATATTCTACTTTTTCTGTAAATCTTAGATAATTTGATACTATTTCTGCCATTTCTTCTCTTGTTATTTCTCTTGAGTAATCTGTAAATTGATTATCTTCTATTAAATATTTATCTTTTGCTTTTTCTATATATGGTGTTGACCATTTTATATTAGGTTGACTTGCATATTTTATTCCATCTCCTTTAAGTATTAATGCTATAAATTCTTCTACTGTTAGTTTGTTATTTGGTCTAAATGTTCCATCTGGATATCCATCTATTATTTTTTTTGCTGGATTTGTTACATAATTTAAGTTTTCAATATACCATTCAGTTCCTACTACATCACTAAAGTTCATTGCATATGCTACTGTTGTTGTAGTTATTACTATTGTAGTTAGAATTATTAAACTTATTGCTTTTTTCATTGCTTTTTTCATTGCTTTTTTTATTGTTTTCTTCATTTTTTTATCCATCCTTTTTAATTCTTCACATATTTTAAACCATTGATTTCATCATCAATATTGCTGGTATTGCTAACATTATAAATATTGCTATTAAAGTAATCATCATTGGAAATAATAATCTTGAATTAGTTCTTTCAGCTATTATTCTAACTTCTCTTTTTCTAGCATCTAGCGCTTCATTTGATAATTGGTCCAAAATGATAACTATATTATCACTACCTTTAATATAATTTTGAATTAATATAGAAACGAATCTTGATATTTCACGCGTTTGATACTCTAATTGAAATTCCTCAAGTTGGCTAGTAAATGATTTTCCATTTTCAACTGCTCTTTCGACTCTTACTACACCTTTATAAAACGGATGATTTTCATCACAATCATCTGCAATTTTTCTCCATGCAGCTGTTATTGTTAATCCTGCTCCAACTAAAAGTGATAATTTATTAAGAAATTCTGCGAATTCAATTCTTATAACAAAATATTTTTCTTCAATTTCTTTATCAAGTTCTTTATCCTTTACTATTACACTCGCAAATAAAACTGATATCGCAAATATAAAAAATACAATATCCTTTTCCATATAAATACCAAATATGAATACAATTAATAATGAAATATGAAGATACACAACTTTTTCCGCTAAATGAATTATTCGATAAAAATTTGCTTTTTCTTTTCCTTTTAACTTATAAAATTTTTTATATAACTTTTTATCATAACTACTTGAATATGAATATTTAATCATTTCCATAAAATATAATCCTATAGGTAATATTCCTTTTATTGGATAATCTTTCTTATCAATTTCATTTAAAGCTTTAGTATATAATCCGTTTGATTTTATATATAAAATCACCATTTCAATAATTAATAAAAATAATAATATTTTCATAATTAAACACCAATATCCAATATTTTATCTGAAATCACTTTACCAATTATTAATAATATTAACGAAATAGTAGTCCCAATTAATCCTACTGTCGTAGTAAAGACAGGTTCCATATAATCCTTAGCTGTTATTGATAACATTAGAACAATCATAATTGGAGCTAAATTTAATAATTTTATTTCATTTCTTTTTGATTCTACTAATAAATCAATCTCTCTATTTATCTCAAATTTATCTGAAATAATTCTTGCAGTTCGTCTAATAATTTTATTAGTGTTTCCTCCAATATCTTTTGTCACTTCAAAAATTGATGCAAAATTTTTTATATCTTCACTATCAGTTCTATTTGCAAAATTATCAAAAGCTTGAAAAACAGTAGTATTATATTTTATTTTTTTCAATATCAATTGATATTCAATAATAATTCGATCATTTATTGAATATTGAATAGTTAAATCTCTAATTACATCTTCAATTGCATTTTCTATAGATTTTCCTGCTTCTAATGATGAAGCTAATGAAAATAACGAATCTTGAAATTGCATATTTATTTCATTTTTTTGATTCTGTATTTTTTTTATTTTTACATATTTAGGAGATAAAAGTGAAAATAATGAAATTAAAAACAAAACAATTATTCTATTTCTATAAAAAATATATCCCACAATTACTAATAAAATAGCTGAAATAAATATCGTAACTATTCTTTCAAATATTCCCATTGTATAATTATTGT
>JAYEHA010000314.1:0-2106 GCA_034659335.1 Bacillota bacterium | reverse complement strand
TTGAAGTGGTATCAAAGCAAACAGCAAACTTTGATAGAACTGAAGGTTTAAATGTAATGGAAAATATTTTACAAGGGCAGCCAGAAATAGATGCTATATTTGCTCATAATGATGAAATGGCATTAGGCGCTATGGAAGCAATAAAATCATCAGGAAGAGATATATTAGTTGTAGGTTTTGATGCAACAGGTGATGCACTAAAGTCAATTGAAAATAAAGAAATGGTTGCTACAGTAGCTCAACAACCAAAATTAATTGGATCACTTGGTGTTGAAAATGCTGAAAAAGTTTTTAATGGTGAAACATTAGATGTCTATATTCCCGTTGAACTTAAATTAATCACAGGAGATAAAAAGGAAATTGTAAAAGAATCTAAAAAAATAGGACTTGTAATATCAACATTAAACAATCCGTTTTTTGTAGATTTAAAAACAGGTGCTGAGGATAAAGCAAAAGAATTAGGTTATGAATTAGTAGTATTAGATTCAGAAAATGATCCAGCTAAAGAATTAGCGAATGTTGAAGATTTAGTAACTCAAGGTGTTGATTTAATATTAATAAATCCAACAGATTCAGATGCAGTTGGAAATGCTGTTAAAGAAGCAAATAATAATGAAATTCCAGTTATTACATTAGATAGAGGTGCTAATAAAGGTGAAGTTGTAACACATATTGCATCTGATAATATTGCTGGTGGAGTATTAGCGGGTAATTTTATTAAAGAAAAAATTGGAGAAAATGGAAAAGTTGTTGAATTAGAAGGTATAGCAGGAACTTCAGCGGCAAGAGATAGAGGAAAAGGTTTTAATGATGCAATAGAAGATACGGGTATTGAAGTGGTATCAAAGCAAACAGCAAACTTTGATAGAACTGAAGGTTTAAATGTAATGGAAAATATTTTACAAGGGCAGCCAGAAATAGATGCTATATTTGCTCATAATGATGAAATGGCATTAGGTGCTATGGTTGCAATAAAATCATCAGGAAGAGATATATTAGTTGTAGGTTTTGATGCAACAGGTGATGCGCTAAAGTCAATTGAAAATGGAGAAATGACAGCTACAGTAGCTCAACAACCAAAATTAATTGGATCACTTGGTGTTGAAAATGCTGGAAAAGTTTTTAATGGTGAAACATTGGATAGTTATATTCCTGTTGAATTAGAATTAATAGCTAACTAGAAATAAAAACATCAAACAAATATCAAAAATATGTTTGATCCATTTAATGGAAGTGTATATAATTGTTAGCGAACAGGGAGTTAACTGTTCAAATTTTTAAAAAAATACCACAAATAGGTTTTACATAATTAATTATTGAAACTTATTTGTGGAAATGAATTTGCTAGATATTGAAATAAATTTTTTTCTTTATTTTTAGTATTTTCTATAACACTTTCTATTCTACAAAAGTTATACAAACTTTCTAGGCTTCTAAAAGTACTTATACTATGTGATTTTACATATATTTTTTTGAATAGACTTGATTTTAAAAAATCAGGTGTATCATCTAATATGAGTTTAGATGGTAAATTATTTGTTGAATTAGATTTAATAGAATGTTTTGAAAGAGCAGGACATAGAGAGGTGAAGCAACAAAGAAACAAATTGATTTATTTGAAAAACGGATATTAAATTTCCTACATCGTTATGTTAATTGGCAATTTAGGTTTTAATGTATATTTTTGGCGGTTTCCCCGGCACTATTTTTGTTTTGAAACTTACATAAAGATATACATTAAAAAAATAAGTGGAATTGATGATAATGTTTTAATATTAAGAAGACCATATTTTATAAGAAGAATTATGAAACAAAATAAATTTATAAATGATAATTTAACGAATGCTGAAATTAATAACGTTTATGATTTGCTTTTAAAAACGGTAAAGGTTAGTGATGAAATCAAAGAGAAGCATATTAACGATATTAAAAGAAAATTAGGATAGAATAATTTTCAATTATTAAAAAGGATGTATTAATTTGAAAATTAATACATCCTTTTTTTATTAAACAATAATATTTATAAAATTATTATTATTTTCTATTAAAACCTCGAGCATTACCTTTAGTTGTATTTTGACCTAATTTTTCTTGAAGTTGAGGTCC
>JAYEHA010000313.1:0-2118 GCA_034659335.1 Bacillota bacterium | reverse complement strand
ACACTTTCTAAGTTCTTAATTTTGTTCTTTTTAAGATAGGTGTCATCCTGAGGGAGCGTAAGCGACCGAAGGATCTCTCATAAAATCGTGTTTTCTGAGATTCTTCGGCCTTCGGCCTCAGAATGACCTTTTTAGCGTTATTATTTTTAATTTCGGTTAAGGTGTGCACTTTTAAAACATAAATCGTCTAAAAACTGTGCACTTTTAATTCGTAGATAACATGTCTTAAAACTATAATTGACATTTTTCAGAGGACGTGCTATAAATTAAAACTATGGATGCTAAAGCTGGTGATTTAATTTTAATAGTTGCTGATAGTTATAAAATTGCTTATGATTCTTTAGGAGCGTTAAGATGTGAAATTGCTAATAAGTTAGATATTATAGATGAAAAAATTTATGATCTATTATGGGTAACTGATTTTCCTGTATTTGAATTTAGCGAAGAAGATAATAGATTTGTTGCAAAGCATCATCCATTTACGGCACCTAAAGAAGAAGATATTAAATATTTAGAAAGCGATCCTGAAAAAGCTCATGCAAATGCATATGACATTGTATTAAATGGCTTTGAAATAGGTGGGGGAAGTATTAGAATAAACACTTTAGATATGCAACAAAAAATGTTTAAAGCTTTAGGATTTACTGATGAAGAAGCAGAAGAAAAGTTTGGATTTTTACTTGAAGCATTTAAATATGGTGCTCCGCCGCATGGAGGAATTGCATACGGTCTTGATAGGTTAGCAATGATTTTGACTAATTCTGAAAACATTAGAGAAGTAATTGCTTTTCCTAAAACTCAAAATGCAACATCTTTATTAACTGATGCACCGGCAATTGCAAATGAAGAACAATTAAAAGAGTTAGGGATAGCTTTAATTGGGGAAAAAGATGAATAGAGTTGGTAAAGTAATTACTGAAGACATTGATTTTGTAGTTGTTGAAATGAGTTCAACTTCAGCTTGTAGTGGATGTAATGGGTGTGACTCTGCTGATAAAAAAATTAGAGTTTATAATCCGCTTGATGCTAAAAAAGGCGATATTGTTGAAATAAATATGGATACTCAAAACGTTTTATTAGCAGCATTTATTGCATATGGAATTCCACTTATATCATTTCTAATAGGTGTTTTAGCGGCTGATAAATTATTTGATAATGAATTAATTTCTGCTATTGCAGGGTTTATGTTTATAGCAATTTCATATTTTTTAATTAATAAAAAAGAAAAAAGTTTTTATTCTTCAAAAAAATATGTTCCAGAAATTGTAAAAGTACACCAGAGATATAAAGATATTTGTTTTACGATTAAATAAATAGTATAATGAAAGAGAACATAATATTATGTTCTCTTTGTTTAATGAGGTGAATTGTGTTTAATAATAAAACATTTAAGAAAATTATTATTTTTTATTTTTCTACAATTGCATTATCATATTTATTTTTTGGAATCATAGTATTTAGAAAAAATACTAGTTTTTATATGCAAAAAAATATAATTGAAAATAAATATTATTTATTTACTCTAATTTTATTTTTTATAACAATTATTACTTTTATTGCTTTTATAAAAAGATTAGAAGCAGAAAAAACAAAATTAAAAGAAAGAAAACTTGAAATCAATAATACCAGAAGTATTTTTAATAATAAGAATGAAAGAATATTAAAAGAGATAAGTGACATTAAAGAAATAAATGAAGCATTAAGAATTGAAAAAATTTATTTTACTACGGTATTTAATAGTATTCCGGATAATATTATGATTACTGATAGAGATAATAAGATTATTTATGCTAATGATAAGTTTAAAAAATTTACTAGTAATTATAGTGATAATATTTTAAAATCTAGTTTTAAATTTGATTATAAAAAACATATTGAAACTAATAATATAATGTTTAATAATAATATTAATTCATTTGAATTAATTGAAGATAATATTATCTACAGAAAAAAAATGATAAATAATTTACAGTATCTTTTAACATTTGGGGAGGATAAATCAAATGTTAAAATTGTAAGTGATAAATTAGTTGAAACTATTGTTGAATTAAAAAAAGCTGAAAGTGAAGTGGATTTGATTAATAATAATTTAAATTCTCTTTTAAATTTCATTTTTAA
>JAYEHA010000312.1:0-2119 GCA_034659335.1 Bacillota bacterium | reverse complement strand
AGGGTATATATTAATAAGGATAATTTGAAGGAGGAAAAAATGGATAAAAATGTTGTAAAATTATTAACTGTTGATAAAGAAATAGTCGCAGAAGAAATAATTGAACTTCTAGAAAACAATAATATAGAAGTGTTTAAAGAACTTCCAAATGATAGCTTATTAACCGAATTATATATGAATAAAGCCGTTGATGGAGTAATTATTTTTATAAATGAAGATGATCAGGAAGAAGCTAAAGAAATTGTAAAAGCTTTTTTTAAAGAGGTAGATTTTTAAAATCATACTAAAATGAAAATAATATTATGGTTTAAAAGAATTAGATTGGGTTATATTAAAGAAGCGAAGTATAGCTAAAAAGCGTGAGGAAAAATCTCACGCTTTTTTAATATTAATTTAAAACCTTTCTTATCATATTGAAAAGAAGCGGTTTCATATTTTCTATAGTAGTTGGTTTCTCTTTAATAATCGCATTATAGCAAACAGAGGAAGTGAGCTCTAAAATCATAAATAAAGTATAATAAAAATCATCTTTAGAGAGTTTATCTTTAACAGTATTTCCATATAAATCATCTATTAGTTTATTAATAATTTGTGATAGTTCCTTGTTTTCAATAGCTTCATTAAATAAACCCCAAGATAATTTTTTATGAAGAATCTTCAAAAGTATTGGCTGATCAATTAAGAGATTAATAATATCATTAATAAATGAAATAACACGGTCTTCATAATTATCATAACTATTTTTTAAAGTGTTTTCATATGCATTAAATATAATTTTATTGCTTTTTTTAATAATTAACTTATCTAGCAAATCATATTTACTTTTAAAATATAAATAGAATGTACCCTTTGCAACTCCGGCAGTTTTAGTAATTTTACTTATAGAAGTACTTTCAATGCCGCAGTCTGTGAATAGTGTGAATGCGGCTTTGTAAATTGCTAATTCTTTTTTCTTTTTGTTATTATCCACTTTTGACATATCTACCTCTTTTCTGTTTACTATATTGTATCAAAAAAGTTAGTGTTAAATAAGCATTTTTTTATTTAGTTACATCGACATAGTCACTTACAAGAGAATAAACATAATGTGATGATAGTTTATTGTCCTTAACATTTAAATCTTCAAGATAAGGAAAATTACGCACAATATCGATATTTCTAATTTCATTGTAGCTAATATCAAGATTTTCCAAATATACAAGATTATTTAAAGAACTAATATTTCTTAAATAATTATCTCCTAAAGAAAGGTTAGTCAAATTTGTTAAGTTTTCTAAAGGTTTAATATTAGAAATAATATTTTTATCTAATAATAGTTCTTCTAAATAAAATGAATTAGATAGACCACTTAAGTCTTTAACCTGATTATCATATAAATTTAATTGAGTTAAATAAGGGAGTAGAGCTAAGTATCTAATATCATTAACTTTATTTTTATAAAGACTTAAAACTTCAATATTTTTATTATTTTTTATGCCAGAAATATTAGTAATATTATTTTCATCAACAATTAATTTTTCAAGATCTACTAAATTATCTAGACCATTTAAATCACTAAGTTGATTTTTTCTGGCGAAAATCCATTTTAAAGAAATATTTGATTCTAAACCTTCTAAACTAGAAATTCTATTATCATTCATACTTAATGTTTCAAGAACGCTTAATCCTTTAAGATAAGATAAATCAGAAATACTATTTTTAGATATATCTAAGCTTTCAAGTTTATAAAGAGAACTAATAGAGCTTAAATTAGTGATTTTATTATCTGAAATATTTAAGCTTGTTAAATTAAATAAATTTGATAAGGAATCAATATTTTCAATATTATTTGATTTAACATATAAAGTTTCTAAATTAATTAAACTTTTTACTGATTCGATTGATTTTATTTTTGTATCAATAATCATTAAAGTTTTTAATTTAGTTAAATTCTTAATAGGAGTTAATACAGTAACTGGATTCTTATATAAATATAGATTAGTTAACTCATTTAATCCTTCAAGAGGTTTTAAACTATATATTTTATTTTTACCTAGTTTTAAAACCTGTAAATTAGATAATCTTTCAATACCATTTAGATTTCTAATATTTTTATCCCATAAATTAAGATTAACTATAT
>JAYEHA010000311.1:0-2121 GCA_034659335.1 Bacillota bacterium | reverse complement strand
TACTTTATAATAATCTTTTAATATACTATTTTTTTCAAAATCCATATTCTCGTATAAATTGATTGCATTAATATTTGAAATTCTAACTTCTAATGACACTGTTTTAATATTTACTCTATAGGCTTCTTTTATAATTCTATTTATTAATTTTCTAGCAATTCCCCTTCTTCTAAATAATGGGTCAACTGCAAGATTCGAAATATGTATTTCATCATCCAATATCCATATACCAATATAAGCAACAATACTATTTCCAATTTTATAAATAAAATAAGTTGCCTTAGTATTAATAATTAATTCATAAATAAAATCATCTATTGTCCATTTTGACACAAAACTAATTTTTTCAATTCGCATAACTTCTTTTAAATCAAAAATATTCATTTTTCGAATGTTTTCATCCATAAACATCTATCCTTTTTTCTTCAGCGTCATTTCCGCTTGGGATTTTCTAAGATAATTCGCTTTAACATCATCATACCTCTTGTATCTATCTATAGGCATTTCATATGCAATACTACATAAAGTTTTTGCTATTGGGAAATTATCATTATCACTTGCAATTTGTATATTATCATTTTTATTATCTAAAATATATTTAATGTTTTCGGTAACTCCACTTCCGACAAGTAAAACTTCACCTTTTAAATTATTTATTTCTTCTAAATAATCATCAATTATAACCATTACAGGCTCAGATGAACTTATAATAGTATTATTTTCTATTTTATAATTTTTAACAAATACATTTTTTCTTCTAGCATCAATTATTGAAACAATATAAGAAACATTTTTTATATTATTTACAGCTAATGAATCTAAAGTGGAAATAGTAACTATTGGTATTTCACTCATATGCGCTAAGGCCTTTGCAGTTGTAAGTCCAATTCTTATCCCAGTAAACGAACCCGGTCCATTTGCAACAGCAATAAGATCAATATCATTTATATCCATATTTAAACTGCTAAACAAATTTTTTATTATTGGCATCAATTTTTGCGAATGCTTTTTAGGATGATTTATTGTAGTTTCACCTAATAAAATATTATTATTCGTAATCGCAACGCTTGCTACAATAGAAGATGTCTCTATCCCTAAAATTTTCATATTCCTCTCCTTATTTTTTCGAAATCAAGTTTTTCATCTAATCCAATAATATTAAAAACTCTTTCATTATAATTACTTCCAAGTGCTATATCAATCCATATACTACCTTCTGGAATTAACTCTTCAATTTTTAAAGCCCATTCAATAATAGTTATACTCTCGTTATTAAAATACTCTTCATAACCAATTTCATAAAGCTCTTCTATAGAAAAAATTCTATATACATCGAAGTGATTAATTTTAACGTCTCCATCATATTCATTAACTATACTATAACTAGGAGAATTAACATATCCTTTTACACCTAAGTTTAAACATAAATATTTAGTAAATGTAGTTTTACCCGCTCCTAAATCTCCATCCAAACAAATTATATCACCACTATTAATTACCTTCGAAATTTCAATTGCTAATTTTTTTGTATCATTTTCATTTTTACATATTACTTTCATTTCACACCTCGAACTAATATTTAGTTATCTCTATCTATCGATCTATCGATCTTTTTAATGCTATAATAGCTACTTTTAATTGAGTTTTACTAGGTTTAGATGTAAGTATATATTTTTGAAATATCCCACTTAAAAAGAATACAAACTTAAAATATTTATTTTTACTAATAAAAACTTCGTATCCAACCATATATGAAACTAATAAATTTAAATCACTATATGGCGTTATAAAATTTAAAATATAGAACAATATAAATATTATTAATATTAAAACACTTCCGCAAGAATTTGAAACTCTTGAAATACTTTCTAAATTATTAAAATCTAAATCTGTATATTTATTATAATAATTTATTACCATATGTTCCGCTCCATGATAACTAGAAATACTACTTATCTTTATTACTAAAGATACTAATAAAACAACAATCAAATAGCTTAAGCTTTCATTCTCAAGCAAACTATCTACACTATTAACTATATCATTATCCAAAGTAAATATTAAAATAATTAATACAGTATATATCATTATAGTCTTTAGCATCATTTGTTTATTTTTCTT
>JAYEHA010000310.1:4372-10783 GCA_034659335.1 Bacillota bacterium | reverse complement strand
TTGCCAATGTTATCTCACAGTTTGTGTTTTAGCAACACCGCTCACAACTCTTAGAGCTTTTAATCACTAAACGTAGAGTACGGAACTAGACTAAATATTCCGTAGTACCTATATATTTGTAAGTAACGTAGTCGCACTAAGACTTAGGCTAATCAACTAGAGCTTTTACAAGCTCGCGACTTCAGTCGTGAGTAGTTGACAATCAGTACCTTCTTTACAAAACTTTTTTAATTCTTTTAAGTCATTAATATTTCTAAACATATTCCAATTATAACTATATTGTCTAGCTATATCTTCATCAATATATTTAACATTTACTAATTCTAAAAATAAATTTATACTTCTCTTATTAGTTTTTAAATAAGCTTTTAAATCATTTATTAAAGACTTAGAATAGATTGCATTAAATGGTTCAATCCAATTCTTATATCTAGTAATAATTGCATCAGATTCATTTGATTCTGATAAAAGTTGTTTCATATAATTAATATAATCTATATTAATACACGGCATATCACATGCAATTATATAATTATATTTAGATTTTGAATGACTAAGTCCTGTATATATCCCACCAAGTGGTCCAACATTTTTAATACTATCAATATAAACTTCATCATATCTATCTTTATAAATATGTGGAGTATTAGATATAATTATAATTTGTTTAAATTCTTTTTTTAAAATTTCTATTATTTTATCAATCAAATACATATTGTCAACTGAAATAAACTGTTTATCAAAACCCATTCTCTTACTTTTACCACCCGCTAATATTATTGCTGTATCACATGTTTTCATAGAAGACTCCTTTTAAAAGTGAACCCGTAATAAAATGGATTCACTTATATAATTTATAATTTTTCTATTTTAACAGCACATACTTTATATTCAGGTATATCAGTAACAGGATCAAGAGCAGCATTTGTCAATCTATTTGCAGCAGCTTCAGCAAAATGGAAAGGCATAAATACTACATTATCACTAATAATATCAGTTATTTTTATTTTAACTTCTATTTTTCCTCTTCTAGAACTAATAGCAACCATTTCTCCATCTTTAACATTTAATTCTTTTGCCATTGAAGGTGCGATTTCAACATAACTACTATCAACCATCGCTTCTAAACCTTCAACTCTTTTTGTCATTGATCTAGTATGATAATGGTATAATACTCTTCCTGTAGTTAATACAAGGTTATATTCCGCATCTGTTTCTTCAGCAGGCTTTTTATATCCTACTGGAGTAAATATTCCTTTTCCAATTGCGAATTCTCCTTCATGTAAAAATTTAGTTCCAGGATGATCTTCAGTTGGACATGGCCATTGAAGACCTGTTTTTTCAATTCTATCATAAGTTATTCCACCATATTGAGGAGTTACCATAGCAATTTCTTCCATAACATTAGATGCAGAATTAAAGTTATTTTCATAACCCATTCTTCTCATAATTTCATCAATTATTTCCCAATCTGCTTTAGCTTCACCTGGTGCATCTACAGCTTTTCTAACCATTTGAACACGTCTTTCAGTATTAGTAAACGTTCCATCTTTTTCAGCAAAACACGCAGCTGGTAAAACTACATCTGCTCTTTCAGCTGTTTCAGTTAAGAAAATATCTTGAACTACTATAAAATCAAATTTACTAAATGCTTTTTCAATATGATTTAAATCTGGATCAGATACTAAAGGATTCTCACCCATTATATATAGGAATTTAATTTCACCAGTAATACCAGCATCCATAATTTTAGGAATTGTTAAACCATTTTTCGAACTTAAATCAGTTACATTCCAAGCTTTTTCAAATTTTTCTTTACACGCTTTATTAGCAACTTTTTGATATCCTGGATATACATTTGGTAATGCTCCTAAATCACAAGCTCCTTGAACATTATTTTGTCCTCTAAGAGGATTTATACCACCAGATTCAATTCCTACATTACCACAAGACATTGCTAAATTTGCAACACTCTTAACATGATTAGTTCCATCTGATTGTTGAGTAATACCCATTGCATAATAAATACCAGCTTTATCTGCTTCAGCATAAAGTCTAGCAGCTTTTTTAATATCCTCAATTGGAACTTTACAAATTTTTGCTGCTTCTTCAACAGAAAATTCTAATATTTTCTTTTTCATTTCTTCAAACTGAACTGTTCTACTTTCAATATATTCTTTATCATATAATTCTTCGGTAATAATTACATGCAACATTCCATTTAATAAAGCAACATTTGAACCCGGTCTAATTTGTAAATATACATCTGCATAATTAGCCAATTCAATTTTTCTAGGATCTGCTACAATTAATTTTGCACCTTTTTTTATTGCTTTCTTCATAAATGTTCCAATTACTGGATGATTCTCAGTTGTATTAGTTCCAATTACAAACATTAAATCTGTATTTTCAATTTCACCAATACTATTAGTCATAGCGCCACTACCTAATGTTGTTGCAAGACCTGCAACAGTAGTAGAATGTCAGAGTCGTGCGCAGTGATCTACTGAATTTGTTTTTATAACACCTCTAAATAATTTTTGTAATAAATAGTTATCCTCATTAGTACATCTAGCAGAAGATAAAGCAGCAAATGAATCCGGACCATAATTTTCAAGTGTTCCATTCATCTTAGAAACAATTAAATCATAAGCTTCTTCCCAACTAGATTCTACTAATTCCCCTTTTTTTCTAATTAAAGGCATTGTTAATCTATCGCCACTATCAATAAATTTATAACCAAATTTTCCTTTAACACACGTAATACCGTTATTTATACTATCCTTTGGTGCATCTACTCTCACAACTTTATCATCTTTAACAACTAATTCTAATTGACAACCTACACCACAATAAGTACAAGTAGTTTTAACTTTCTTTTCAACATCCCAAACTCTAAATTTAGTTTTTGTTTTTTCCATTAATGCACCTGTTGGACAAACTGATACACAAGTCCCACAAGATACACAATCAGATAAATCCATACCCGTTTCAAATGGATGAGAAATATGAGTGTAATGGCCACGTTGAGTAAATGATATAGCACCAACTCCCTCTAGCTCCTCGCATACTCTAACACATTTACCACATAAAATACATTTATCCTCATTAAATGAATAAAACTTATTTGATTCATCAATATTGTTAGTAAGAGACTGTATATATGGTCTAGCTTCTGGTTCAATATCGTATTCATAACAAAGATCTTGTAACTCACAATCTCCAGATTTCTCACATCTTAAACAATCATAATCATGATCTGCCCATAATAATTCTAAAGTTGTTTTTCTTGAATTAACAACACGGTCTGAATTTGTTTTAATAACCATTCCATCTCTTATAGGTGTACTACAAGCTGTAACAAGACTCCTTGCACCTTCAACTTCAACTACACACATTCTACAAGCACCTGATGGCTTTAATCTTTCATCATAGCAAAGGGTAGGAATTTTAAATCCATTTGCTCTAGCCGCTTCTAAAATAGTATAATTACTAGGCACTTCTATTTTTTTACCATTAATAGAAATTTCTACTTTTTTCACAAACATTCACCTCTTCGTTTAATAATAATTTCTAGTTGATAAACACTAATTATTTTAAAATAATTGCATTTACAGGACATTTTTCAATACATGCGCCACATTTAATACAAGCACTTTGATCAATAACGTGTTTTTCTTTTCTATTTCCTGATATGCAGTCTACTGGGCATACGCTCTTGCAAACAGTACAACCAATACACTTATCTGTAATTACTACTTTTAATAATGATTTACAAACTCCAGCTTCACACTTTTTATCTTCTATATGAGCTATATATTCATGTCTAAAATTACTCATAGTAGATAATACTGGATTCGGTGCTGTTTGACCTAAACCACATAAAGCAGAATCTTTTATATTTATAGCTAATTTTTCTAATCTGTCAAGGTCTTCTATTTCTCCTTTTCCCTCACAAATTTTATCTAGCATTTCTAACATTCTTTTAGTACCTTCTCTACAAGGTGTACATTTCCCACATGATTCATCAACAGTAAAATCTAAAAAGAATCTTGCAACGTCTACCATACAGTTATCTTCATCTAAAACAATCATTCCACCTGAACCCATCATAGAGCCTAATCTAACTAGATTATCATAAGTAATTATTTCATCCAAATGACCAGCAGTTAGACAACCACCCGATGGTCCACCAGTTTGAACGGCTTTAAACTTTTTACCGTTTGGTATACCTCCACCTATATCATAAATAACTTCTTTTAAAGTAGTTCCCATTGGAATTTCAACTAAACCAGTATTATTTATTTTTCCACCAAGTGCAAATACTTTTGTACCAGGAGATTTTTCAGTTCCAATTGATCTAAACCAATCAGCTCCATTTAAAATTATTTGAGTAATATTTGCATATGTCTCAACATTATTTAATAAAGTAGGCAGTTGGAATATTCCCTTATTAGCTGGGAATGGTGGCCTTGGTCTAGGCATTCCTCTTCGTCCTTCAATAGATTCAATCAATGCAGTTTCTTCACCGCAAACAAATGCTCCCGCTCCTAATCTTATCTCTAAATCAAAACAGAAATCAGTACCAAAAATATTATCTCCAATTACACCAATTTCTCTAGCTTGTTTCATTGCAATTTCAAGTCTATCTACCGCTATCGGATATTCAGCTCTAACATATATAAAACCTTGTGTTGCTCCAATTGCATAAGCAGCAATTGCCATTGATTCAATAATTGTATGTGGATCGCCTTCTAAAACTGATCTATCCATAAATGCACCTGGATCTCCCTCATCAGCATTACAAGCAACATATTTCAGATCACCTATTGCATCATGAGTAAATTGCCATTTTAAACCTGTTGGAAATCCACCGCCACCACGGCCTCTTAATCCAGACTTTTTAATTTCATCAATAACATCTTGTCTAGACATTTCAGTTAAAACTTTTCCTAATGCTTTATAACCATCAAATGCTATATACTCCTCAATAACTTCAGGATTTATAACACCACAATTTTTTAAAACTATTCTTTTTTGTTTTTTATAAAAATTCACTTCATTAACTGACTTTATTACATCGCCTTCAATAGCATGTTTGTAGAGTAAGTCTTTAACTATTCTACCTTTTAATAAATGCTCTTCCGTTATTCTCTCAATATCAGTAACTTTAACATGACTATAAAAAGCTCCTTCAGGATAAACTACTACTATCGGTCCAGCTTCACATAAACCGAAACATCCTGTTTTTACAATTTTTATTTCCTTATCTATACCAAATTTTTTAATACACTCTTCAAATTTTTCATGAATTGATATTGAACCTGATGAAGTACATCCAGTTCCAGCACAAATCAAGACATGTGATCTTACTAAACTCATATTTGCCTCCCTTGTACAATTACTTTTCGTAAGCACCAATAGTATACTTTTCTATAACATTTCCATTCACTATATGATTTACAATTACTTCTTTAGCTTTTTCTGCATTCATATCTACATAAGTAACTTTTTCACCATTTTGATAAACTTCAAAAATAGGCTCTAATCTACAAATACCAATACATCCTGTTTGAGTAACTTCGACATCTACTAACTCTCTTTTATTAACTTCTTCAACCAAAGCATTAAGCACTGGTCTAGCGCCTGCAGAAATTCCACAAGTTGCCATTCCAACTACAATTCTAATTTTTTTATCAGAATTTCTAGTAGACATTTTTTTCATTGCGCTTTCTCTAATTTTTGTTAACTCGTCTAAAGTCATCATAAATTTTACCTCCAATATTATAAATACTTAGCCATAATTGTGTTAACATCTGAAACAAGTACTCTTCCATGTATTTCTTCATTAACAGACATTACAGGTGCTAATCCACATGCTCCAATACATCTTGTAGCTTCTAATGTGAATTTACCATCAGAACTTGTTTCTCCTACTTTAACATCTATAATTTTTTCTATTTCATCAATAATATTTTGCGCACCTTTAACATAACACGCCGTTCCTAAACAGACACTTACAACGAATTCACCCTTAGGAACTAGTGAAAATCTTGAATAGAATGTAACAACACCGTAAATTTCAGCTAATGGTACATTCATTCTTTCAGAAATCACTTTTTGTACTTCATAAGGTATAGCTCCAAATATATTTTGTGCAGCATGTAACGTAGGCATTAATGGACCGTTTCTACCTATATTTTCGTCAATTGCTGCATAAAGTTTTTCAAAGCGATCTTCTGTCAAAATACTTTCAATTAACTCTTTAGACATAATTTGCTTCCTCCTTAACACCTTTTCATTAGTTATTTACTCTCGTCATAATTTTCACATATTATTAAAAATTTGTCAATAGAAAATTGATATTAATTTCACAATAATAAATATATATACCCGCTATTCATATAATCA
>JAYEHA010000310.1:0-4362 GCA_034659335.1 Bacillota bacterium | reverse complement strand
TCAAACATATATTACTATTATAAAATAAAAAAGTATAGTAAAACAATAATATTTTACTATACTTTATACTTTATATTTTACTTTATTTTCTTTTGGCAAATGATAATATTGCACCTAATGCAATAGATAAAAATGCTGCTGCTAATACTCTATACTCTGCTGGTAATAAAAATGTTATTGTATGTGCAGGTATCCAAAATAGCGGTACTGTCTTAATTATTACAAAGGAAACAAAACTATTCCAGTCAATTTTATTTGCAATCATATCTATAGTAATATTTTCTTTTTTTTCAGTAAATTTAAAATCCGCATAAGTATCAGTAAATCTATGAAATGCCATCATAGTTGGTGCAAATGTCATATTCATAATTGCACTTGTAAAAAAAGCAAATGCTAAATTACTTCCATTAAATGGTAATAATCCTTTACTCAATGCAATTGTAACTCCGCCAGCAAAAATATTGAAAATTATTACAATAACCATTCCTAAAAATCCCCAAATTGCCATTCTAAAAAATAATCCATTAGGCATTTTCCAATCACCGGAAACTATTCTTGCTGCCAATAAATCACCTAATGTTGCTAATAAAGCAAACTTTAAAAACCCTGCTAAATACGGGTGTAATCCATTAAAATTAATAAATAATACATGTGTTGTTGGATAAAGTAAAAAAGTAATAATAATTGCTAACGCTAATCCCCATAAAAAATCTTTTTTATTCATTTTTTCCTCCTAAATACATTACTATATATATAATACTAAAAAAATTGTAACAATTCAACTTTTTTTGTAATTGTTAGTTGTTTAACAATCTTTTTTCAAGCTTCTCGGCTGCATTAAATCCCATACATTTTTGTCTATGATTAATAGCTGCTGCTTCCACAATCATTGCTAAATTCCTACCCGGTCTAATTGGAATGCTTAATTTTGATATATCAATATCTAATAAAGTAGTATATTTATCATCAAGTCCTAAACGATCATAACTTTTCTTTTTATCCCATTCTTCAAATTCAATAACCAAATCTATTTGCTTTTCTTCTCTTACAGAACCTATACCATACAATCTTGAAATATCTATAATTCCTATACCTCGTAATTCAAGTAAATTTTTAATTATTTCAGGTGATTCACCAATTAATTGAGTTTCACCTAACCGTCTAATAATAATTGCATCATCAGCAATAAAACGGTGCCCTCTTTTAATTAATTCTAAAGCTGTTTCTGATTTACCTACTCCACTTTTGCCAAAAATTAATATACCAATTCCATAGACATCTACCAATACACCATGCACTGTAATTTTCTTTGCTAAGACTCTATCTAGATATTCAGAGGATTTTGAAATAAATTTAGTTGTATGATATTTTGATTGTAAAATTGAAACGTTTAGCTTATTTGCTTCTTCAATAAATTCATCAAATACTTCAAGATTTCTTGTAAAAACAATACAAGGAATATCATAGCTCATTAACTTAACTGCTATACTTCTTCTTTTCTCAGAAGTTAATTCATTTAAATATGACCATTCACTATTCCCTACTATTTGAATCCTTTTAGGTGAAAAATGTTTATAATATTTGACTAACTGGAGACCTATTCTATTAACCTCACTAACTAGAATATCTACATCCTCATTTGGTGAAACAATTTCTTTTAATTTAATATTTTTAATATAGCTTTTAATTTTTACTGATTCCATTTTTTACTCCTTTTAATCATTAAAAAAAATATAAATATTTTTTGCAGTTTTATTGCTAATTCCATCAACTTCACAAATTTGTTCTAATGATGCATTTTTAATGTTTTCAATATTCTCAAAATGTTTCATTAATGATATTTTTCTAGTTTCACCTATTCCATTAATTTCATCCAAAATAGATTTTGTCATATTTGCTCTACGTACACTTTTATGGTAATTAATTGCAAATCTATGAACTTCTTCTTGGATTTGAAAGACCATTCTATATGCATACTTATTTTTATTGAAAAATATTTCTTTTCCATTATAATATAAACACTTTGTTTTATGAAAATCATCTTTTACCATTCCACAAATTGGAATATCAATATTTAATAAACTCATTATTTCAGATGCTACCGTTACATGACCTTTGCCACCATCAATTAATAAAATGTCTGGGAAAACGCTGAATTTTCCATTTTCTTCTTGTTTTATTTCACTTAATCCTCTATTAAATCTTCTAAATAAAACTTCTTTAATAGAACTATAGTCATCACTTCCTTCAACAGTTTTAATTTTAAATCTTCTATAAGCATTACTCTTTTTTTTACCATTTTCATATACTATCATAGCACCTACAGAATATACACCATATATATTTGAAATGTCATAAGCTTCCATTCTATTGAGAGTATCTAACTTTAGCATATTTTTTAACTCCGCTAAAGCATTTTTTATAAATTTCTTTTCAAAATTAACTTTATCTTCAAATTTTAATAAAAACTCTTTTGCATTTTTTGTAACTAGATCAATTCGCTTTTTCATATCTCCAATTTTAGGAACAACAACAGAGACTTTCTTACCTTTATTTTCAGATAACCATTTTTCAATTATCTCTCTATCTTCAATTTCTTCTTTTATGAGTATTTTTTTTGGTATCATTTTTACACCTGAATAAAACTGTAAAATAAACGAACTTAATATATCATCTATTTTACTTTTATCAAAAGTAAATTTATCTCTTCCTATTAAATTACCACCTCTAACAAAAAATACCATTACGCATATTTTTTCTTCACTTTCATAATATGAAATAGCATCATATATTTCACCTTTAACAGAATTAATGTTTTGCTTTTCTTTTAATTCTTTAATTGCTATCATTTTATCTCTATATTCTTTTGCTAATTCAAAATTCAAATCTTTTGCGGCTTCTTTCATAATGATATTCATCTTATCAATAAGAATATTTTGATTTCCATTTAAAATTTCAATTATTTTTTCAATCATTTCATTATAAACTATTTCATCAACATCCCTAACACATGGTCCTAAACACTTACCAATGTGATAATTAAGACATGTCCTTTTATATTTTTTACTTAAGTCTTTATTACATTTTCTTATTTTAAAAGTATCATGAATAACTTCTACAATCATTTTTACAGCATAAGCACTTGTATAAGGACCAAAATAAAGTGAAGAATCATTTTTAATATCACGCGTAATTATTACTCTAGGATACTTTTCATTAATTGTAACATTAATATATGGATAGGTTTTATCATCCCTTAAAAGAATATTAAACATAGGCAAATGCTTTTTAATTAAATTTGCCTCTAAAATTAAAGCTTCCATTTCCGTATTGGTAACAAAATACTCAAATTCATAAATATTTTTTATCATAACTTGAACTTTTAATCGTTTAGAATTAAAACCTCTAAAATATGATTTAACCCTTTTCGATAAATCTTTAGATTTACCAATATATATTATTACGCCATTTTCATCCTTCATGATATAAACCCCAGGACTTTTAGGTAATTTTTTAATTTGATTTTCAATATTAAACATAATTATCAACTTCTTTTTGATTTTTTCACTCTTTTTTGTTAAAATTACTCAGAAGGAGTGATACACATGAAAAATTCATTTAATTCTATTTCATTTATTATACCATTTTTAACTATTATTTTATTAATTACTTTTATAGTACCATCAATTCCAGGAATTGAGAATGGTGTGGTATTTTTTACAACACTAGTTTTTTTAGTAGTTATTTTATTTCCTTTACTACAAGGATTAATTAGATATTTATATTTTAAACAATTTAATGATAAAAACAACTTTTTCTTTGCACTTAATTTAGGCGAATCAAAATTGTATCAAAGAATCATGTATTATTTATTAGTTTTTTTAGTTTTAATTTATCCTATTATAGGTAGAGAACTCAATTTTAATCGTTTAGTAATAATAAATATTATAATTACAATATTATTTATTATTCTTTCAGAAATAATGCTATATCTAACTTTTTCAAAAACAAATATTAATTTTATGAAAAATGGCATATTAATTATTGGTTACGATTTTAGAATTGATTTACCAGTAGTAAATTCAATAAAATCAAATTCAGGTTTTTATTCATACGATGATTTTACTTGTTATTCATTAAAAAATAATATTCTTACATTATATATTAATGAAAATGATAAAATAAAAGCTAAATTAGTAAAAGAATTAGAACCACAAGTACTCGGATTTTTAATAACTAAAAAAATTGAACTTAAAAAATAGCCTTAATTTAAGGCTATTTTAATTATTTATATAATATATCCTTTAAATACATTCCAGTATATGATTTTTTAACTTTAGCCACTTCTTCTGGAGTCCCTTT
>JAYEHA010000309.1:0-2130 GCA_034659335.1 Bacillota bacterium | reverse complement strand
ACTAGTAAATCATTTAGAAAAAGAAAGTAGTAAAGAGATAATGAAAAGAGAAATGAAAGATTCTAAAGAAGCTCTTTTACTTACTTTTAGGAAAGAAAAGAAAATTTTTGGTGGAATAGTACTTGAAATAGAAAGAGATTCAAAAAAAACGTTTAAGAAAAGTTCTAAAAAAGTTATGGATGCATTAAGAAATATGGCAGAAAGTTATTTTTTAAATGTAACTTATCATGAGGCAAATGAAATTTTTCAAAAAGAACTTGTTTTATCAATGGTTCAAATGTTAGAGATTCACGATATTTATACTAAAGGACATTCAGAAGATGTAGCGAATTACGCAAAACGATTAGCAATGTATATTGGTTTAGATAAAAAGAAAGTAGATGAAATATATTGGACAGGTTTAGTTCACGATATAGGAAAGGTTTTAGTAAGTAAAGATATAATCAATAAAAAAGAAAAATTATCTATAGAGGAATATGAGGAAATAAAAAAACATCCAGTATTTGGATATCAAGCTCTTAAAGAGTCAAAAATAACTGAAAATATTGCAAAATATGTGCTTTATCATCATGAAAGGGTTGATGGTGATGGATATCCCGAAGGGTTAAAAGGAAACGAAATTCCTTTGGAATCAAGAATTATTGCAATAGTAGATAGTTTTGATGCAATGATATCAAAAAGAACTTATAAAGAATCTATCTCTAAAGAAGAAGCTTTAAAAGAAATTAAAGTTAATTTAGATAAACAATTTGATAGCAAATTAGGTCTTAAATTTATTGAAATGGTAAATAGAGAGGAGAAGTGATTAATGTGAGTATAGTTTCATTTGGGGAAGTTTTAATAGATTTTACGCCAAAAAATAATAATAATAAAAAATTAAATGGAATTGATATTGAAGCATTTGAAGCAAACCCTGGTGGAGCTCCGGCTAACTTAGCTGCAGTTTTAGGGAAATATAATGTTAAATCAGCTTTTATTGGAAAAGTAGGAAATGATAAATTTGGGGATACATTAATAAATAATCTTAATGGATTTAATGTAGATACAAGTAATGTTATTAAAGATAAATATTATAATACTACTTTAGCATTTGTTCATTTAAATAAAGATAATGATAGAAGTTTTTCGTTTTTTAGAAATAATGGAGCAGATACAAGAATAACTTTAGAAGATATTGATCTTAATGTTTTTAATGATATGGAAATATTTCATTTTGGTTCTCTTAGTTTTACAGATGAACCGATTAGATCTACTACATTAGATTTATTAGAATATGTAGATACTAAAAACTTAATAATATCTTATGATCCTAATCTAAGAGATAAACTATGGTTAAGATTAGATGAAGCTAAATGGTGGATACTTAAAGGAATGGAATATGCCGATATAGTTAAAATATCTGAAGAAGAACTTGAGTTTTTAACTAATAAAATTGATATTCAAATTGGAGCTGAAGAATTATTTGAACAGTTTAATATTAAACTATTAATAGTAACATTAGGAGAAAAAGGAAGCTTTTATAAAACAACAAAGAAAACAGGTTTAGTAGACGGGTATAAAGCAGAAGTAGTAGATACTACAGGTGCTGGAGATATATTTTATGGTAGTTTCCTTTATAAATTAATAAATAATGATAAAAATATTAAAATAAGTAAAGATATGGACTTTAATCAATTAGATATTGAAGATATGTTAAAGTTTGCAAATAAAGCTGGTTCACTTAGTGTTACAAAAAAAGGAGCAATGACTTCTATACCAAATTTAGAAGATATTAAATAAAAACTCAAAAGTCAAAAGTCAAAATAAAAAAACAATAGCCTTAGTAGATCGTTTTGTTTATTTTTAAATAATTTTAATATCCCTTTTGATAACAATTAAGTTGAACGAGATATCCGCATGCTTAAAGTAAAGCAAAAAGTATCTGGTGGTTTTAGAACCAAAAAAGGTGCTGATACTTTGACAACTATTATGTCATGCTAATAAGCATAAAATTGAATAGTTACGATATTTAACTTTGAATATGGAGATATAATATTTTTTAGTCCATTTGAAAAGAAAAGTGATGATTATAAAAGTTATGGAACTTATTAAGAAATAGATTATTAAATTACCGAACGCTAGATTGACTAA
>JAYEHA010000308.1:0-10791 GCA_034659335.1 Bacillota bacterium | reverse complement strand
CCTAAAGAAAAGTTTTTTCTTTGGGATTATTTTGGTTTTAAATAAATATTTATTAAGTTTTTTTATTCAACTTCTAATTAAATGGTATTAGAATAAGTTTTTTCAGATCCGTCATTTTTAAGTACAGTTATAGAGAAGTTATATTCTTGATTAGCAATAAAACTTGAAATTTCATTACCATTATAATTATCTCCAATGTTTATAGTAACGCTATTAGTGTCATTATTAGTAATGTATTTATAGTAACCATTTTCAGGATATTTAGGAGAATAATCATTAATAGATGCAACTACTTTATAACCACTGAAATTACTTCCTATATATTTATCCCAATTAAGAATAAATTGACCATTGTCAGTACCTTTAAGTATAATAGGGTTACCTATAATGATATCATCTTCTTCAACTTCTAATTCAATGGTATTAGAATAAGTTTTTTCAGATCCGTCATTTTTAAGTACAGTTATAGAGAAGTTATATTCTTGATTAGCAATAAAGCTTGAAATTTCATTGCCATTATAATTATCTCCAATGTTTATAGTAACGCTATTAGTGTCATTATTGGTAATGTATTTATAGTAACCATTTTCAGGATATTTAGGAGAATAATTATTAATAGATGCAACTACTTTATAACCCTTGAAATTACTTCCCATATATTTATCCCAATTAAGAGTAAATTGACCATCGTCAGTACCTTCAAGTGTAATAGGATAATCATTTGTTGTAACAGATGGCATTTTAATTCGTATTGTGTTACTTAATTTTACTGTATTATCATTGTATAAAGTGTTTACATTGAAATAATAATAAGTGTTTTCTTCTAAGGAATCTATGCCTCCATTATAATAATCTGAATTCGAAAAAATTTCTACATAATCAGAGTCGGTAATAAATTTATAGTAGCCGTCTTCAGGATAAGTTGGATTATTTTTATTTTCTGTAGCTACGACTTTATATCCTTTAATATTTGAATTGTCTAGTTCGTTCCAATAAATTTTAATTCCGTTATCAATATAATGTACATATATACGTACAGCTTGATCGTTATTAGTTTCTGGAGTTTCATCGAAGGTAATTTTTTCTAATTCATCAAATGTAATTTTTTCATATTGAATAACTGTTAATAACAATTTAGCTGTTTCAGCTCTTGTTATTGCTTTTTGAGGTTTTATATATTTCTTTTCTTTTTCTACATACCCGCGAATAATCCCTTTATCAATTGCAGTTGCTACATAAGCTAGTAAATTCTCAGAAATTTCATTTTTGTCTTCATAGTCATTTAAAATTTCTAAATTAGTACTAGAAATGTCATAATTTAATGCTTTTACTAAAGCAACCATAATGTCTTCTCTTAAGGTGTTATCTTTAGGTTTAAATAGGTTGCCGTTTGGGCCTTTATAACCTGTTAAATAGTATTTGGCACTTTCAACATATTTTGTTTCCCAATCGTTATTTTCTAAATCAATAAAACTAGAATGAGCATTTTCATTAATTGGAATTTTTAATGATCTTACTAGCATAGCTGCATATTCATTTCTTAATACATTTTCGTTTGGTCTAAATGTGTCATCAGAGTAACCGGTAATAATTTGATAATTAATCATTTGCATAACATCATCATAGTACCATTGTGATGGGTCTAAATCTCTTAATTTTTTAGAATTAAAATTAGTATTTGGATTTGAATTTGCAAATACCATTGATGATGATAAGACTATTAATAAAATTAATAATATTGGAATAATTTTTTTCATAAAAAAACCTCCTAAATAGTTAATCTGAGTTTATCATTATATAAAGATCTTGTAAATGATATTAAGTTAACTGTAAAGAAATCTTTTAATAATTGTAAACAATTTGTAATATTATTATTTATTTCACCAGTAGTTTTTCAATTGTTTTAATTAATGGTGTAACATAAAGAGTTTTATTTTTAACATAAATAACCATTCCGGGTTTTGCACCAGAAGGTTTTGAAACATGTTTTATTAATGTATAGTCAACAGGTACATTTGATGACATTTTTCCTTTAGAATTATAAGCTGCAATCATTGCTGCTTCATTTAAAGTTTGTTTAGTTATTTTTTTGCCTGCTTTTTTTATTATTACATGTGTACCAGGAAGATCTTTAGTATGGAACCATAAGTCATCGTTATTTGCGAATTTTAATGTTAAATAATCATTTTGTTTATTATTTTTACCTGCATAAATAGTAAAACCATCAGAAGATAAATATTTTTTAAAGTCATCATTTATTTGATTTTTCTTGTTCTTTTTATTTCTATTTTTTTTGTTTTTTTGTTTATCTTTTAAATAACCAGTTTCAATTAATTCAATTTTTATTTCGTTTATTGTTTCGATATCATCAGCGATTTCTATTGAATTTAAAACATTGTCAAAATAGTTTAATTCTTCAATGCTTTGCTCTAATTGGAATTGCACTTGGATTTGTGCAGTTTTTAATTTATTATATTTCTTAAAATATTTCTGTGCGTTTTGAGAAGGTGATTTATTAATTACTAAGTCAATTTCAATGTCATTATTATTATCGTAATAGTTTTGAAGAATAATTTTTGACATACCTCTTTTTAGTTTATATATATTTGCAGTAATTAATTCGCCTTTGATCTTAAATTCATTAGCATTTTTTGCATATGCTAAATCACTATTAAGATTTGAAATTTTATGTTCTAAAAGTTTAATTTTTTTTATCAATAAACTGGTAAGTGTACTAGCTTTTTGCTTGATAGAATTACTAATGATTTTTTCATTATAATATTTATTTATAAGTAATGAAAAATCATCCATCTTTATTTCCTTATAATTATCATTAGAGTATATTTCTAAAAAAAATGGTGAAAATTCAACAATTTCTCCATTTAATGAATTAATAATTAAATAAGGCGAATAGTTTGAATTTTGAATTGTTATTTTAAGTGAAGATAGACTATCAAACAAATTGTTTTTTTCTTCATCTGTTAGGGATATATTTTTTTTCCTAAAACTAATATTTGCACGTTTACAAATTTCTTTTGATAACATTGGGCCAAACCCTTGAAAATAGGTATAAATAAAGCTAGATGTTTTCATATCCTTAAAATTATTTATACTATTAAATAGATCTGTTTTCTCTATTTCTAAAATATTTGTTTTAGAAAATTTTATGAAATTAAATGGTTGATTAGGCATAATTTGTCTAACTTTACTCATAAAAGGTGAAATACGTTTAATGCTATCATAAATAATATTTTCATCATTTATTAAGATTATATTTGAGTGTTTTCCCATAATTTCTATTATTAGTCTTTTTGTTGATATATATCCTAATTCATCTGATGAATCAATATGGATAACTAATATTCGTTCTAAACCTATTTGTTCGATATTTGTGATAAAACCATTTTGTAAATGCTTTCTCATTAGCATACAAAAATTTGGTGGTTTTGTTGGATTTTCTAATTTTGAGTCAATAATATTTACTTGGGCATAGTCACTATGCGCAGATAAATATAGCAAGTGATTTATTCCTTTATTTCTAATGTTAAAAGTTAATTCTCTATTACTTGGTTGATAAATCTTATTAATTCTACCACCAATTAATTTATCCTTTAATTCTATTGATAAAGCATTGAGAAGAATTCCATTATAAGCCATTTCCACACCTTCTTTTTTTATTAATAAATTTTATTTAGCAAATTATTTTTTGTTTTGTTTATCTAAATCAGTTAAATATTCAAACCGTTCCATTTTATATATTATGTTATTTTCAAGAGTTTCTTTAGTTTTAACGAGTTCGTTGAGTTTAACAAAATCACTTATTTGATTTTTGATTTCTTTTTCTAAATTATTAAGTTCATTCTCAAGTTCGAAAATTTCATTTTCAATAGTTAAAAGTTCTTTCTTTTCATGATAAGTTAGTTTAATTTTTTTCTGTTTAGTTTGAATATTTTTTTCTTTTTCTTTTTCTTTTTCTTTTTTTATTTCATCCATAATATTTTTTTCTTTTTCACTTGCTTTAAAATCTAAAAAGTTAGAATAATTACCAACATGATTTGTAATTATACCATCTCCTTCAAAATTCAAGATAATATTGCAAGTGCGATCTAAGAAATATCTATCATGAGATACAACTATTATTGATCCATTAAAATTATCTAAATAATTTTCAAGTATATTTAGTGTCGTTATATCTAAGTCGTTTGTAGGCTCATCAAAGATTAATACATTTGGCGACATCATAATTGTTTTTAAAAGTAATAATCTTCTTTTTTCTCCACCAGAAAGTTTTGAAATGTATGACCATTGTAATTCGCTATTAAAGAGAAAGTTTTCCATCATTTGAGATGCGGTAATTTTTAAATCATCACTTGTAGTAATGAATTCAGCAATATTTTTTATATATTCTATAGCTCTTAGATTTTCATCCATTTCTTCAGAGTTTTGAGAGAAATATCCAATTTTTACTGTTGAACCTATATCAACTAAACCGCTATCAGCTTGTATTTCATTAGTTATAATTTTTAATAAAGTAGATTTTCCAATGCCATTTTTACCAACGATACCTATTTTATTACCATTTGATAAAATGAAGTTGAAATTATTAATTATTAAATTTTGATCAAAACTTTTGTTTAAGTTTTCAATATTAATTACCTTTTTACCAAGTCTAGTGTAAGCAACTGATATTTCTAATTCACTATCATTTAAATTTTGTTTATCAATAGTCTCCTTTAAATTACTAAAACGATCAATTCTGGCTTTTTGTTTAGTTGAACGTGCTTGTGCACCGGCTCGTATCCACTTTAATTCGCTTTTATATAAATTTTGTTTTTTCCTATTTATTGAATTTTCTATAGATTTTCTTGTAGCTTTTTCTTGTAAAAAAACAGAATAATTGCCTGTATAAGTATAGAGATTTGCATTGTCAATTTCAATGGTTTTATTAACGATTCGATCAAGAAAGTATCTGTCATGGGTTACCATTAAGAGGGCAATTTTTTTGGTTTTTAAATATGTTTCTAACCAATCGATGGTTTCGTTATCCATGTGATTTGTTGGTTCATCTAGAACTAGTAAATCACATGGATAAAGTAGTGTGCTTGCTAGAAAAACTCTTTTTCTTAATCCGCCTGAAAGTGTACTCATTTTAGAATTAAAAAATGTTATTCCAAGTTTTGATAAAACCGTTTTTACTTGGCTTTCTATTTCCCATGCTTCTAACCTATCCATTTTAGAATTTAATTCAATAAGTTGTTGTTGAAGTTTTTTTGAATTGGGATTGTTTTCTAGTAAATTAATTGTTAATTCATAATCTCTAATTGTATTCATTATTGGAGTATTAGCTTGAAAAATTTGATCTAATACGGTTAAGCTAGGGTTAAATTTAGGATCTTGAGAAAGATATGAAATTTTTTTATTTTTTACTATAAAAACTTCACCAGTATCTGGATTTTCATTTCCAGTAATGATTTTTAATAGTGTAGATTTACCTGAACCATTAGATCCTAATAATCCGATTTTGTCATTTTCATTAATTGCGAAAGAAATATTTTCAAATAATGTTTTTTCGCTATATTTTTTTGTTAAATTGTAAATTGTTAATATATTCATTAAAATCAGTCCTTTTTATTTGTTTTATCCAAAATGTATTATATCACAAAATCGTAGTAGGCAACAATAGATGAAAAGATTATACTATTAATGTGTTAGAAATTAGTGTGTAAATATACACTATAAAAGAATTGTTTTTTCTATTATTAATTGGCATTAAGAATTGAAAAAAGAATATTTTTTCTGCTGTAAACGTTGTTAAATGGCGATGCTTAAATATGCATCATAAAGAAAAGATGGATTTCAATTTTTGTGAAAAAATTAATTATATGCTTGTCATAATTTATAAAGGAAGCTATAATATATACTTGTCAGACAAATTTTAGGGTTAATATTATAGATTTATAAATTCAATAGAAATTTGTTTGTAGAGCAATTATAAGTTAGTTGTATTAATTTCATGTATAAAGGTTAATTTTCAAATTTGAAATTAAAATTCGAAAATTTATTAAGGAGGTATTAATTTATGAAACAAAAGAATGGTAATCGTTGGTCAGTAGTATTTGGTGCAGTTCTTTTACAGGTGTGTTTAGGAGCAATTTATTCGTGGAGTTTATTTAATCAACCGCTAATGGATAAGTTTGGATGGTCTAGTTCAGAAGTGTTTATGACTTATTCAATTGCAATTTTTGTATTTGCTTTTTCAACAATTTTTTCTGGTAGATTACAAGATGAAATTGGTCCTAGAAAAGTTGCTACTATTGGTGGTGTTTTATATGGACTTGGTTTGATTGTTTCTTCATTTGCTACAACGTTACCAATGTTATATTTTGGTTATGGAGTTCTTTCAGGTGCTGGTGTTGGTTTTGCTTATGTATGTCCTTTATCAACTTGTGTTAAATGGTTTCCAGAAAAAAAAGGTTTTATTACTGGAATTGCTGTTGGGGCATTTGGTGCGGGTAGTTTAATTTTCAAATCTGTAATTGTTGGACTTATCGCATCGGTTGGTGTATCAACAACATTTTTGTATCTTGGAATTATTTATATGATATTAGTTGTTATTGGAGCTCAATTTTTAAAATTACCAAATATTGTGACTAATAATGTAAAATCTGGTTTTAAAATGAAGAGTGAAGAAGTTACTTTTACAGTAAAAGAAATGGTGAAAACAAAAGCTTTTTATTTAGTTTGGATTACTTATATGTTCGCTTGTATGCCAGGATTATTAGTAATCGGGCTTGCAAAAGATATTGGTACTCAAATGGTAGGATTAGATCCGCTTGTGGCTGCTAATGCAGTTGCGTTAATTGCACTTTTTAATGCAGGTGGAAGATTAATTTGGGGAACTATTTCTGATAAATTAGGAAGAGTTAGAGTTGTCACAATATTATTTGTTATTACAACAGTATCACTTTTAACAATGAGTTTTGTAACTTTAAATTTAGCGCTATTCTTTATTTGTTTAGCTGGTGTTGCATTTAGTTATGGTGGATTCTTAGCAGTTTATCCAACTATAACTGGAGATTTCTTTGGAGTTAAAACTTTAGGGGCTAATTATGGAATTATCTATCAAGCTTATGGGATTGCAGCTTTAATTGGACCAATTATTAAAGCAAATTCAAGTAATTTTAGTCAAACATTTTTAATTGCCGCTGGTTTTGCAATCACAGGAACTGTATTGACTATGTTAATTAAAGCTCCGAAAAAAGATGAGGTAGCTTCTTTAAAAGCTGCATAACTGATAAAAATTAAAAAAATATGTAATCAATCAACTAGATTAGTATGAAAAGTAAAATAATTTTACTTGGATAATTAGTCAATGTTGATTGATTTTTTTGTGAATTTAGATTAACTAAGATATTCTATGATATGATATAATTAAAAAGCTAGATGTTGTAGTTATATTATACTAGGAGGAAAATATGATTTGTAGTATGACAGGGTATGGTCGAAATGAATTTGAAAATGAAGAATATAAGATTTCAGTTGAAATAAAAACTGTTAATCATAAATATTGTAATATATATTCAAAAATTCCCTCTTCATTAAATCCGATTGAGGATAAAATTAAAAAACATATTCAAAATAAGTTGAATAGAGGTAGGATAGAGCTTAATATATATTTAACTGAAAAAGGAGAAGATCAATTAGTAATAAAACCTAATTTTAAGGTTTTAGATAAATATCATAAAACTTTGACAGAAATCAAAAAAAGGTATAAAATTGAAGCTGATATTGATTTAGAATTGCTAGTTAAATATAAAGATTCAATTGATATTGAATATAATGAAATTGACCATGAGAAAATATTTAAAGTTATAGTTATAGTTTTAGATGAAGTAATAGATTCAGTTTTAGAAATGCGCATTAAAGAAGGCGAAAAATTAAGAAATGATATTGAAACTAACTTAAATTTAATAGAAAAAATCTTAACTGAATTATCTCTAAAAACTAATGAAATAATTTTTAAACATAGAGAGAATATGAGAAGAAAAATCAATGATTTATTAGAAAACATTGAAATCGATAGTGACAGATTAGAACAAGAAATTGCAATTTATGTAGATAAAACGGATATTAATGAAGAAATAATTAGAATTAATAGTCATATACAGCAATTTAGAGAAATGCTACTTAAAGGTGGGGTAATTGGTCATAAATTAGATTTTTTATCTCAAGAATTAAATAGAGAAATTAATACGATTGGTTCTAAATCACCAGATGTGAACATTACTAATTATGTAGTGGATATGAAAAGTTTAGTAGGTAAAATAAGAGAACAAGTTCAAAATATTGAGTAGGAGTGGATTGATGATAAAAAAAAGGGGACTATTAATAGTTGTTTCAGGGCCGTCAGGTGCTGGAAAAGGTACTATTTGTGCTAATTTATTGACTAAGAAAGAAAAGATTCATCCATCGATTTCGACTACAACTAGAGAACCTAGAAATGCTGAAATTAAAGGTGTAAATTATAATTATATTTCAAAAGAAAAGTTTGAAAAAAAAATTAGAGAAAATGAGTTTCTTGAATATGCAGTAGTTTATGATAATTATTATGGAACACCAAAGGATTTTGTTATTGAAACATTAGCTAAAGGTGAAGATGTATTGTTAGAAATAGATATTCAGGGTGCTATAATGGTTAGAGAGAAATTCCCAGAAGGAATTTTTGTTTTTATTCTTCCACCATCAATGAATGAATTGAAAAATAGAATTATTAATAGAGGCTCTGAAACAAAAGAATCTTTAGAAAAAAGATTTTCATCAGCATTCCAAGAAATAAAGCATTTAAAAAAATATGATTATTTTATTGTAAATGATAAAGTTGAAGCGGCAACAAAAAATTTAGTATCAATTATTGATGCTGAAAAATCTAGAGTTGTAAAAAATGTTGATAAGATTATAGAAGAATTTAGGAGGTAGATTGTGGTTAATCCATCAGTAGATGATTTATTAAAAATAATTGATTCGAGGTATGAAATTATTGTGGGTGTATCAAAAAGAGCAAGAGAGTTATTTGAAGGTAAAGAAACAACTTATGATAAGAATAAATTAAAAGCTGTAAGTATTGCTATTAAAGAAATAAATGAAGGTACTATTGAATTAATCAATCCGATATTAGATGAAGATGAAGAGTAGAGTGAAATGAGTATGGAAACATTAAAAGGGAAAAATGTTGTTTTATGTGTAACAGGTGGTATTGCTGTCTATAAAGCTGTTGATGTAGTAAGTAGATTGAAAAAGCTTGGTGCTAATGTGGATGTTATTATGACAAAAAATGCAACAAAATTTGTGTCCCCTTTAACTTTTCAATCATTATCACATACTAAAGTTATTGATTATATGTTTTCTGAAATTCAGCATTTGGATATAGAGCATATTTCATTAGCGCAAAAAGCAGATATTTTTGTTGTTGTTCCAGCTACTGCAAACATAGTTGGGAAAATCGCAAATGGTATTGCTGATAATATGGTTACTACAACTATAATGGCTACTAAAGCAAAAGTATTAATTGCACCGGCTATGAATACAAATATGTATACTAATCCGATTTATAAAAAGAATGAATTAAATCTAAAAGAGTTAGGATATTTATTTATAAATCCGGATTCTGGTAAACTTGCTTGTGGAGATGTTGGAGCCGGAAAACTTGCAAATACAGAAGATATTGTAAAAAGAATCGAATATGAACTGCTTTTGGAAGAAAAACTTAAAGGATATAAAATATTAGTAACGGCGGGTCCTACAGTTGAAAAAATTGATCCAGTAAGATTTATTACAAATCGTTCAACTGGTAAAATGGGATATGCTATAGCAAAAAAAGCTAAACTTATGGGTGGGGAAGTTGTTTTAATAACTGGTCCTACTAATATTGAAAAACCGAATGTAGATAAAGTTGTTCAAATAGAATCTGCTAGTGAAATGTATAATAAAGTAATAAATTATAAAGATGCAGATGTTATTATTATGACGGCTGCTGTAAGTGATTATAAGCCAAAAGAATTTTCAAATGAAAAAATTAAAAAAAATGATAGTGATTTAATTATTCAGCTTGATAGAAATAAAGATATACTCTTTGAATTGGGTCAGATTAAAAAAAATCAAATTTTAGTTGGATTTGCTGCTGAAACAACAAATGTAGAACAATATGCAATTAAGAAATTAAAAAAGAAGAATTTGGATTTAATTGTAGCAAATGATGTTTCTAATAGTGAAATTGGATTTGCAACTGATCAAAATAAAGTTATCTTTTTTGATAAAGATGAGAATAAAGAAGAGTTAGAAATAATGTCTAAAGATTTAGTGGCAGTAGAAATTTTAAATAGAATAGTTGATTTATTAAAGAGTAGATAAATTTACTCTTTAATAATTTAGGTGATAAATATGGATATATATGCTAATGTTATTATACTTAGCAATTCAAAAGCAATTGACAATTTATATACGTATAAAATCGGTGATAAGGTTTTAGATAAAAATATTATCGGTTTAAAAGTTTTGGTTCCATTTGGCAATGGGAATGCTTTAAGAGAAGCGTTTGTTATTGGAACGACTAATCTTACTAATTATAAAAGAATAAAAACTATTAAATATATTTTAGAAGATGATATTTCTTTATCTATTAATGATATTGATTTAATTAGATTTATAAAAGAAGAATATTTATGTACATATTCAGAAGCTTTACAATTAATTGTACCTTCTGGAACAAAACTAAGGAGAATTGTTAATTATAGA
>JAYEHA010000307.1:0-2131 GCA_034659335.1 Bacillota bacterium | reverse complement strand
AAAAATAAAAACCACCATAATAAAATGGTGGAGGATTAGAATAAATGAAAAAATAAAGATGTTGAAGTTTAAACTCTTGGTTTGTTCTGAGAGTGTATTGAATTATATGGAGGAAATATAAATGATAATAAAAGAGTTGTTAAAAGATTTTTACGAAACATTTTATGTTATAAATAATAAATGTAATGTTTTTTTTGCTCCTGGCAGAGTAAATTTAATTGGCGGTCATGTTGATTATCATGGAGGATCTGTATTACCTTGTGCAATTAATTATGGAACGTATCTTGTTATTTCCAAACGAGATGATAGTGAAATTTGTGGATTTTCAAAGAATTTTAAAGATAGTGGTATATTAAAAAAGAATTTTGAAAATTTAGAATATAAAGAATTAGATAATTGGTTTAACTATCCTAAAGGAATAATTAAAAATTTAATTAATAAGGGATATAATTTACCAAATGGATTTAATATGTTGTTTTACGGTAATATTCCTAATGGAGCTGGTTTATCTTCATCTGCATCTCTTGAGTTAGTAATACTTGCCGCATTAAACAGTATTTTTGATTTAAAATTGACAAAAATAGAAATGGTATTAATTGCTAAAGAAGTGGAAAATGATTACATTGGTGTGAATTGTGGGGTTATGGATCAATATGCAGTTGCATTTGGTAAAAAGAATTATGCAATTTTACTTGATTGTGAAAATATTAAACACGAATATGTAGCTTTAAATTTAAATGATTATAAAATAATGATTATTAATAGTAATAAACAACGAAAGTTATCAGATTCTAAATATAATAAAAGAAGATCTGAAAGTTATTTAGGATTGAAGAAATTAATGAATAAAGCAAATAAAAATAGTATTAGTGAATTAGATATTATAGATTTCGAAAGATATAGTGATGAAATTACTGATGAAATTCAAAGAAAAAGATCAAAACATGTTATATATGAAAATTATCGAACTAAAAAAGCTTCTGAATTTTTACAGGAAAACGATTTATTATCATTTGGTAAATTGATAACTGAATCTCATTATTCATTAAAAAATGATTATAAAGTTTCATGTGATGAACTAGATTATTTAGTTGAAATTTTAGAAAATGATAAAGATGTAATTGGTTCAAGAATGACAGGAGCTGGTTTTGGGGGTTGTACGGTAAATATAGTTGATGATAGAGAAATTGAAAGAATAACTAATAAAGTTAATAAAATGTATTATGAGAAATTTGGGTTTGAACCATCAATTTATATAGCAAATATTGTTGATGGATGTAAAGAAGTGAAACTTGAGAACATTAATAATCAAGTTTTATTATAAATTATTGTATAGTTATTAAAAAGGGGATGATGTAATGAAAAAGTTTTTAGTTTTATTATTGGCACTAGTTATGGTATTATCAGTAGTAGGTTGTGGAGCAAGTACTTCAACAGATACTCCGGCTGATGCTGAAGAAGCAACAGATGAAATGGTGAAAATTGGTGTTACAATTTACAAATATGATGATAACTTTATGTCATTTGTAAGAAGAGCAATTACAGATGCTGGAGAAGGTGAAGCGGAAGTAATAATGAATGATTCACAAAACACTCAAGCTGTTCAAAATGATCAAGTTGATATGATGATTGCAAAAGGTGTGAAATCATTGGCAATTAACTTAGTTGATCCTCAGGCTGCTTCATCAATTATTGAGAAAGCAAAAGAAGCTGATTTACCAGTAGTATTCTTTAATAAAGAGCCAACTTTAGAGGATTTGAATTCTTATGATAAAACTTGGTATGTTGGAACTGCTTCAAAAGAAGCTGGAGTTATTCAAGGTGAAATGATAGTTGAAATGTGGAATGCTAATCCTGAATGGGATACAAATGGTGATGGAGTTTTATCTTATGTATTATTAAAAGGTGAACCTGGACATCCTGATGCTGAAGCAAGAACTAAATTTGCTATTTCTTCTATAGTAGATGCTGGAATTGAAGTTGAAGAATTAGAATTACAAACAGGTATGTGGGATTCAGTTAAAGCAAAAGAATTGACTGATGCATGGTTAGCAAAACATGGTGATGCAATTGAATTTGTTATAGCAAATAATGATGGAATGGCTTTAGGTGCATTACAATCATTAAAAGC
>JAYEHA010000306.1:0-2155 GCA_034659335.1 Bacillota bacterium | reverse complement strand
TGATTAGAAAGAGGTTAGTATATGAATTCTAAAAAAATAAATAAACTTGAATTATCAAATTCCAAATTAGAAACTGAAAACGAGGAATTAACTGCTCTGATAAAAAAATAAAATCTGAAACTAAACAGGTTTAATTTGATAATTCTTAGTTAGGAAAAAAGATCAAAGAAGTACGTAAATATTCTGAAAAATCAAAAAAAATAATTGCAGAAAATAAAAGAATAGCTAAAGAACTTGAGGAAGAAAGTAAATTAGAAAAACTTAAATTAGAAAAACTTAATATTGAAAATCAAAATTTAGAAATTCAAATAAATAGAAATCATATGGATTCATAATTGTCATATCAAACTAAAAAAAGATTGTTCAATATAAAAAACCTCAAACATACTTCAATTTAAATTATTCTTTGAAGTTATCTGAAGTATTTTTTGTTTTATGGGGTGTGAACAGTAACACTATTTGCGATATCAAAATTATAATGCCTATATCATTTATATATTTCATGATATACTAAGATAAATATAGTAAAATCGGAGGTTTTTATGAATGCATTTTTAAATCTAATTGGCTATAATGATCGTTTACATTACAAATACAAAGTCTTATATTTTATAGTCCTAATAACTATATTATTTTCTGCATTTTTCTTAACTATATATATAATTTATATTCCTTTTTTACCAGCGATTATCATTCATTTTATTTATATTTTTTTAATATATTTCAATATTATTTTCTTAAAAAACGGAATTTTTCTTTTGTTAAATTTTCTATTATTATTGCTTATATTATACAATTATCATTAGCAGTATTTTTTTGGTTCCCTGTAGATACGGGTTATAATTTATATTATCTAATGGTTCCAATGATGGCCTTTATAATAATGGATTATGATAATAAAAAAGAATTTAATTTTGCTATAGCTATATCTTTATTAGTATCATTTTTATATTTTTTAAGTGAAATAGTTCCATATAATAACTACTACTATCAAACTAGCGATGCTATGAATCATTTTTTAAGTGGTATAACTATATTGACAGTTTCAATTCCAATAACTTATATTTTCTCAAAATATTCTATTTTCTTATATTATAGAAATGAAGAATTAAATAAGCTTGCAAATACAGACCCATTAACGCAAATTCTAAATAGAAGAGTTCTATTTGAACACGGTTTAGAAGAATATTTATTAGCAAAAAAATATAATCATGAGTTCACATTAATTATATTAGATATAGATCATTTTAAAAACATAAACGATCTATATGGACATCCGGCTGGCGACTTACTATTAATAAAGCTTACAAATTTAATTTTAAATAATACTAGAAAAGAAGATACTTTTGCGCGTTATGGTGGAGAAGAATTTGCTTTGCTTTTAAGAAAAACAAATTCAAGTGAAGGTAATTTAATAGCCGATAAACTATTATCACTTATTAGCAATAAAGACTTTATTATAAATGAAGATATATTAAATATTACTGTCAGTATTGGAGTTGCTCAATATAATGATTCATACTCATCATTTGAAGATATAATTATAGCTGCTGATAAAGCTTTATATCATTCTAAAGAAAATGGAAGAAATCAAGTCACTGTGATTTAATAGATATTCAAACTGACTCTGGGATACAGAATCATGTAGAAACTTCATATGGAACAGCTAAACGCTTTTTAGGCTTAAATTTAATAAGATCAAAGACTAAATAAATAATTTACTATTTTCCAAGTTTTGATAGCAAACCATTATTTGAGTTTACCATATATGGAAATTCATCTAATACTAGCAAAATATGCTGATTTTTAGCTAACTCCCTAAGATATTCAAGAGCTGATTCCCACGAGTGAAAATCTAAGAGCAAATTAGATATTTGCAGGTACTCAGCTATAATATTTGAAAATTTTTCTAAAAGTAATTTTTCATTAATTTCTTCTGCTACAAAAAATATACTTTTTTTATTTTTTGAAAATCTACTTAATAAAGTCGCTTTCCCAACACGCCTCCGACCATACATTATCATCATCTTAAATTTATCACTTCTATATAATTCTTCAAGAAAGTTTAATTCTCTTTCTCTCCCTATAAACATATATCCTTCCATATCATCTAACATATTTTAGTCAATCGTAATTAAGTTATTTGTAATTAACC
>JAYEHA010000305.1:0-2173 GCA_034659335.1 Bacillota bacterium | reverse complement strand
TAGTCGACTATCTCAAGAGGGCTGATGGCACAGCCTAAAGTCTGCGTTATACTTGTCTACTAGAAATAGGCTGACATTTAATCAGCAGACAACCTCGTAAGTTTCTTATAGGAATCCTCGTTCGTGATGTTAGGAACGGGCGGGGAGGATGTCAAAAATGCTTAATTCAGCAAGCTCTCAATTTTCCTTAATGCACAATGATTCACCGCATTTAGATGGACAATATGCAGCATTAGGAAAAGTAATCGAGGGTATGGAAGTTGTTAATGAAATTGCAGAAACGAAAACAGGAAGACACAATCGACCTGTCGAGAGCAACGAATGGAAACAGTAACTGTAACTGTAGAGTTTAATGGGTATGAATATGAAGTACATGAAAGAATTGAGTAGTATTTTAGAGGTGCTAACTGAAGTTAGTGTATTTAAAAATATAATTATATTTAAAATAGCACAGTGATTTGATTATTTAAGCAGTAATTGGGTATATAATTTATAAGTTTTATAATATAGAATAAGATATTAATTCTTGTCTCATGCTAGTTCATGTGATAATATATTGATATAGATATTGGGAGGTGTTTATAGTGGCTACGAGATCATTTACCAGAGAAATAAGAATAACTAATACAGAAGCTGTAAAGAAGTTTATTGAAGCAATGGAAAGTAATTCTATTGATAAATTTAAAACTCCTATTAAAAATATTAATATGAAAGATAAAAGCCATAGAGAACTTGCAAAGCGAATTACAAGTAAATTTTAAGGATGGTTTAAATGTCAGAATTTGAGTTATATCCATTGAAAGATCTAATGGAAAGTTTTTATATATCTGAGTTATCTAAAATTTTGAAGATTAATAAGAGAAAAATCAATTATATTAATAGCCAGGATATTACAATTGAAGGTAAGTCATATGAGACTCTATTATCAGAAAGGCAAGCTTCTAAAAAAACTATTTTTAGACATTCTGAAGATAGAGTTTTAAATTTTTTAAGAACTTTTAGGTGTAAAGTTAATAAAGATGTTCAAGAGTTCTTACATGATAAAGATAAATGTTTAAGATTTCAAAAAAAATCTAAATCACGAACTTATTTGATTATTGACAAGAGAAATGATGAGATAGCAGCGTTCTTTAGCGTTTCTTATAAACCAATAATAATAGAAAAAAATCATGAAATATCTAAAAATAAATTAAAAAAAATAAGTAAAGAGAAAAATAATAAAAACATAGATTTGATTTCTACTATATTAATTGGTCAAATTGGAAGATCTGATAAATATACAAGTGAAGATATAGATTTAGGGAAAATATTAGAATATGTTTTTTATATAATTAATATTGTAAAAGAATATATAGGCGGACGAGTTATTCTAATTGAAGTAGATAATGAACCTAAATTAATTAGACATTATGAAAAGTATGGGTTTAAAAAAATACAAACGAGTAATGATTTATCACAATTAATGCAATTGGTAGAACACTATTAGGAGGATAATTTAAATTTGAAACTGAATTTTATTATGAAAGTATAGTTTGTTGGGCAGAATTTAAAATTAGAATTACAGTGTAGAGTTACAACTTAATAAAAAAAAGGATGTCTTAATACGAAATATAAATTTCATATTGAGAGATTCTTTTTATTATTGTATGATTATTTTATTAAAGTTTCAGAGTTTCTCAAAAAAATCGAGAGTTCTCACATATCTATCTTTGGTTAGTTAAGAAAAACTAACTTCAACCAAACATGCAAGGTGTAGAGTTACATATTATAGACTTCAGATATAGTTAAATAATTTCAAATCAGATATTCTAATATAAAAAAATGGATCTGATGAAATAGACTTTTTTAAAAGGGAATAAAATGTAATCAATAAAAGATTTAAATTTCAAAGAGAAATTTGAAACAGCTGATTTAAATACTAAGAAAAGTATATTATCTAAAATTGTTGTATCTAATTACCACCATACGTACAGGTATGGGTGGCCTGGTTACTCAATAAGAGGTGAATTTAAATCAAATGGATTTAATAATGAATTAAAACATGAACCGGGTGTTTTATCTATGGCAAGATCTCAAATGCCAAACTCGGCAGGTTCACAATTTTTCTTAATGCATAAGCATTCACCACATTTAGATGGAGATTATGCTGGATTTGGTAAAGTTATTGAAGGAA
>JAYEHA010000304.1:0-2174 GCA_034659335.1 Bacillota bacterium | reverse complement strand
ATTTACCCGAACCGGAAGTTCCTAAAATACAACAAATCTCACCCTTTTCTATTTCTAAATCAACACCTCTAAGAGCTTTTACAACTTGATCTCCAACTCTATAATATTTTTTTAAATTTTTTATTATAATTGCCATTATTTCACCACCATTCCAAACTCATTGCTATATTATACAATAACGTTTTACGTTTTTCAACATTTATATGTTTTCGTAACATAATTGTTACCTTATGCTTATTTCTACATAATAACAGACTCAGTTTTAGTTGAGTCTGCTTGGTTATATATAATTTATTAAAATTTCTTAAGAAATTCATTCGTATTATTAAAAGAAATTGGAATACTAAAATAATACGTTTTTTCATTTTCTTGATCAAAAACAATATTCATTTTTTCTACATACACCTCTCTATTTTCAATATAATATTTTTCCATATTATAGGTATATTGATTTAAATAATTTTCAGTATTATTTGATAGTATATAAAACATACTTAATTCTTTTTCTAATCTATTTATTTCCACATCCTTTTTTAAAGCATTTCTTAAATCAATTATATCTTCTTTTGTAAATCTAACTATAGTATTATTAAGAGTTATTTTTTTATTATGAAAACCTTCTGAATAATTATCATTATAAATAAACTTTAGTACTTCTTCTTTAAATTCATCTGTTACTTCAAGTCTTCTTGCAGCATTATTTAATTTATCATTCATAATTTTTTCTTTTTCATCTTCAGAATAAACCGGTTCATAATATCTATTTTCGCCAAGTTGATAATATCTTTTAAATTTAATTCCATCCTTTAGAAAATATATGATATTTAGATTAAGATATCTTTCATAGGAATTATCTTCAAGTATAGCTTTATGAATGTCTAAAATTGCCTTTTTAGCTTTATCTGATTTATAAATTACAACATCATCATATTTTTCAAAAGACAATTCCATATCAGAAATATTAACATATTCTTCTTTTTCTTGAATGTAAATCCCTTGATTGCCGTTAATGATTATTCCTTCTATTTCACTAATATCTGGTATTTTATTTTCATATTGCTTAGTCACTAATCCACTAGCTAGTACAAATCCGATAAATAATGTCATAAAAATAGCAAGTAATTTAAATACTTTTTTATTAAGTCTAAATGTTTTTTCAAAAATTGCCATTGCAACATAATACGTCAAAGAACCCAAAATTAAAAAAGAAAATAAAAGACCTATGAAATTACTATTTCTTGTTATAGTCGAAAATAAAAATGGTACTAACGCTGATGCCAATAACGCAATAAAATTTTTATATCCATCATATACGATAAACTGTCCAATTTTTTCATTTTTTCTTTTCTTCAACAATTTCATTGTAAGTAAATATATAATTGTAGGAATTAATAAAAGCAATATAATATATAATAACCAATTTGAATTTTCAACAAATTTTATAAAATAAAGATAATCAATTCGATAAATTTGGTTAATGAAATTTTCCATTAAAATATCAGTATTAAATCCAATTACTAATTTTTCAACTATATTAAGTGCAAAATATATTACCCCTAATAATAATAACGGTAAAATAAAATTAAAAATAGTATCAATGCCTAAAATTATACTATTACCTGATAAAACTCCCGATAAAGCAGCTACAAATATCCCAATTATAAGCCATGGAAATGCAACTGTAAAAATTTCAACAGTATCAAAATCCATAATTATTGAAAAAATCCATAAAGGCAATATATTTATTAATGCAAACAATATATTATTTACTAAAAATAAATTTATTTTATCTTTTTCACTATTTGGTTTTGATAAATAAAAACTATATTTTTTTATATCATGAAGGTAACTTAAATCAATAATGCAGTTTAAAAACACTATAATAAAAACTTCAACTATTCCAACTATAATATTAGTTTCATTAATATCGCTGACTATTAATATGGGAACTATTAAAACAGTAGTAATCAATATTGCCATTGAGAATATAAACCAATTTCTTTTTTCTATTAAACTATTTAACAGTAAGTTTAAAAAATTTCTATGCTTTATATTCTTCTGTTCCATATCCTAAGCCTCCTAACTCAGTAATAAATATTTCTTCCAAGTTCATTGAAAGTTCATCAAATAATATCACTTTATATTTATCATTTAAATCTTTCTTAAATTCTTTT
>JAYEHA010000303.1:0-2177 GCA_034659335.1 Bacillota bacterium | reverse complement strand
TTCTTGACCACTGCACTGTAGGATTTATCCCCATATTTGCTTTAAGTTCATTTTCTTTATTTGATGTTGCACTACCAATTCTTCCTTCGATTTCTGCAACTCTAGCAATTTCACCTGCAAATGTATCTAATTCATTTTTAACTATAAATACAGGATATACTTTAACAGCCATAGCTATAACAAGCATTGATACAATTACAATAACCACTGTATCAATATAACCTTCACCGCTATTTGATTTTAATAATGTTTTTATTCTTTTTAATTTATCCAACTTCATCACCCCCTTAAAACATTTTGTCTAGTGTTTTTACAATCTCTACAAACATAACCGACAAATACATGAGTAAAAAACAAAATAGCATTGCAAAAGAATATTTTCTTATTTTGCTAGGTCTTTTCATTGCTATAGTCTTTAACCTCTGTAATTCAAGTTGCTTCAGATCATGAGATAACATTTGAAAGTAGACTACACTATCATCACCACGAATTACTCCAACCAAACCTCTTACTACATCTGAAAGCTGTGAACTTCCAAGTCTTGTTTCAAACCTTGTTAAGGCCGATTCATAACTCCCCGATTTCATATCTGCAACTGTTATTTCAAGTTCATTTTTAAAACTTTTCCCTGCATTTTGTTTATAAGTTTCTAGAATTAACAAGACATTTCGATTTGCTTTTAATTCCTGAGTTAATGTAGCAACAAACCTCGGTAGTTCAAACTCGATATCCTCTCGCCTTTTTCTTACTGCTTCTTCTGCACTTCTTATTTCTTTAAAGTAAACTGCTACTGCAAGAAATAATATTACTGGAAATATAATCGGAAAAATAAAAAAAGCAGGAACTATTAAAAGTAATGTTAGTCCTGCTTTTACCCATGCTCTTGCTATAAATGTTTCTGGCGATAATTTAATATTTGCTGACCTCAATGTTGCTGCAATTTTTCTTTTGTTATAATCTGTCATATTAATAAATTTTGATAGTTTTGTTGATAATTCATTAATAAATACTTCAAAACTTTTTGCTTTTTTCTTTTCTCGCCTATCTATCGCCAATATTACTTTTGTCGCTCTTTTTGTAGGAAGTTTTAAGATATCGGCAAGTATTAGGTATGCTCCTAAAGAAAATAAACTGGCAAATAAAATTAAAATCTGTATCATTTTAAAATCTCCTTTCTACCTCTTATATTCAACAGGTTTTGATAAACTAACAACTCCAGCAAGTGATATGAATATCACAATTCCACATATAGCTAATACAAACTTTCCAATAGTAGTAAACATCAAAGTATTAAACCAATCTCTATTAAGAAAATACATAAGTGGTATATTCCCTACTAAAAGTATTGCCATTGAAATGAACTCTTTAACTGGTTCATAAAGCAAATAATCTAGCTCTGCTGATACAATCCTCATATCTGATAATTTTGATACGATTGGTGTTAATGTACTTTTAAGATTTTTATCTTCTTGACAGTCAATTACAGCATCAACCCATTCATGAAAAACAGCACTATCAATCATAAGTTTAAGACTTTCAAGTGCTATCTTTATATTTGAATTTATTAATTTAGTTTGAGTTAAAAAGATTTTAAATACATCATGTACAGGTGGATTTAAATAATTAATATTTTCATCTATGGCAGTAATAATACTTTCACTTCTCATATATGATGTAGTTATCACTGATAATGCAGTTTCCAATTCATTGTTAAGTGCCTTCTTCCACTTTGTAGCTGCAAATTTAACGTACCAAAAAGGTAATAATGCAAAACCTATTGCTAATACAGGAATTAAAAACATATTTTTAATAATAGTTGCAATAAATACACCAGCTATTAATAATGAAAATGACAATATGCAAATAGTTGAAAATGTATTTTCTTTATTAGTTGCTTTTAATATTTCTTTTGTTTCATCAACTAATTTTTTTATTCCTTTTTTCTTTTTTTTATTAGTAACTTCTTTCATTTTACTTTTTAATGACTGATTTTTATTTTGAAATAGTCCAGATATATCATTAGCAATTTCAAATGGTGATGTTTCAAGTAGAAGAAAACTTCCTGTAACTAAACCTAAAAACGCTATCAATATCATTATATTCATATAGCTTCACCTCTCAGAAATCTTTGTAAAATCCTTTGAGGCATCCCATTTTCAAGAAGTCTCTTTTGCAAA
>JAYEHA010000302.1:0-2188 GCA_034659335.1 Bacillota bacterium | reverse complement strand
ATAATATAATTAAAAAGTATGGAAAGGATTAAATATGAAAAAAGCTTATTTTGCTGGTGGTTGTTTTTGGTCTGTAGAAAATAAATTTAGTCAAATTATTGGTGTTAAAGAAGTGAAATCTGGATATATGGGAGGTGTTACTGATAATCCGACTTATGAAGAAGTTTGTTCGGGGGTAACGGAACATGCTGAGACAGTAGAAATTATTTATGATGAAAATATTATAACTTATAAAAAGTTACTTATATATTTTTTTTCTTTTCATAATCCAACTACATTAAATAAACAGGGTATTGATATTGGGACTCAATATAGATCAGCAATTTTTTATTTAACAGAATTAGAAAAAGAAACTGCTTTAAAAGTTATTAATGAAATAACAAATAGTAATAAATATTTAAAGCAAATTGTTACTGAAGTTATTAAAGGAAAGAAATTTTATTTAGCCGAAGAATATCATCAGAATTATTTCACAAAAAAAGGTATTATTATTCCAGTGAAAAAATAATATAATATTTTTGGAACTTTTCTTATTATTATTGCGTCTAAAACACGAAAAGAAAAAATACAATAAAGTATTATATAATTTTATGGAGGTTAATATGAAAAAAATAATTAGTTTAGTAATTATTACTTTAATAGTAATGACAGGGGTTATATCATTTGCAGATGATACTGAAAATATATATCCTGTCCCAGTACTTATATCAGAAAAGGCAGTTCCAACATTGTATGATTTAAATGAGAATAATTTTGAATATGAAATAAATGGTAATCAAATTAAAATTATTTTAAATGAAAATCCATCAACAGGATATTTATGGGAATATAATATCAGCGACAAAATGATTATTGAATTAATAAAAAATGATTATATTTCTTCTGATAGTAATTTAATAGGGGCAAGCGGAAAAAGAGAATATACTTTTAAGTTTTTAAAAGATGGAAATGCAACTATAATGTTTAATTATAAAAGATCATGGGAAGAAAATAGTATAGAAAATATTGCTATTTCATTAAATAATAAAAATAATACCGTTAATATTATTAATGATAATGATAATTCATTAGAATCTAATTTAAATATTAAAGTTGACGATAATATTAAAATGATTCCATTAAGATCTACCCTTGAAGAAATGGGTTATACAGTAAAATGGAATGGTGAAAATAGAACAGTTGAAATTAATAAAGGTGCTCAATATACAGTAATAGCTATTGACAAAAATTCATATTTTAAAAATAAAATGGCACCTATCTCTTTAAGTTGTGCTCCAATAATCGTTAATGATAGAACATTACTTCCAATTGAATTTTTCACTAAAATTCTAAATAAAGGAATAGAAATTAAAAATAGTGAAATTTCATTTACTGATGAAGAAATGGCAATCCATACTGGGTATGTAAAAGAAATTACTGTTAATGAAAATGGAAATAAAACAATTACTATTGCAAGTGAAATGGATACAAATGAAATTATGAATCAAATAATTATTCATACTGATGAGAATACAGTTTTTAATAAAAATGTTATAAAAGGTGGATTTATTAATGTTATATCACCACCAATTATGACAATGAGTATTCCGCCTCAGACATATGGAATAGTAATTTATTAATTAATATAAAAAAATAAAACCATTCTAAAAAAGGATGGTTTTATTTGTATTAATTATTCTATATCATGAAATTCTTTTAAATATTCAACATACTTTTTATCATCAATCAAGATATGATTTTTTATCCATTTAGAAAGATAATTATGAACAAATATAATATCTTTTGGAGAAATATCATTAGATTCTATTTTTTCAATTTCTTTATTAACTTCAGATTCAAATTCTTTATGAATTATTTTATGTTCTTCTAAAAATGGATAATTGACTTTCTCCATATATTCTTCTTCAGTAGTAAAATTAGTTTCTACATATTTAGTTAATGTATTTATTGTGTTTGGTAAAAGTTCTTTATAATTATATTTTTTTGAAAAATCTTCTAATTCATTAATTAAATCAAATAATACTTTATGCTGGTCATCTATTTTTGTTATTTTTACTGAAAATTTATATGAGACTGTGCGAGAAAACTCCTACCCTTTAGGGTCGGAGATGAATCGCATTAGCCTTGTTCTTCTATATATATCTTCAATAGCCTCTTTACTTACATTGCCTATACTACAAGCAAAATA